>NZ_JAUBTI010000037.1:21132-58322 GCF_036702415.1 Microcoleus sp. D3_18a_C4
GCTAAAACTCCCTCACCAACAGCCACGTTCAGGACTTGACCGTGAAGGGTTTTGTAATTGTCAATTACTGCAAACGGTGGATTATTTGTGACATTAATATTTGCTAAAATTGCTGGTGAAGTAGCAGCCCCATCGCTGACAGTGTAAGTAAAGCTGTCGAGTCCAACAAATCCTGGATTGGGAGTATAAGTAAACGAACCATCCTTATTCAATCCGAGAGTGCCATTGTTGGGATTTGTGACTAGAGTTGCCGTCCGCAAATCACCGTCAGAGTCGATGTCGTTGGCTAAAACTCCCTCACCAACAGCCACGTTCAGGACTTGACCGTGAAGGGTTTTGTAATTGTCAATTACTGCAAACGGGAGATTATTATTTGTAACGTTAATCGTAACTGTTGCTGGTTGGACAGATGAATCTGTGCCGTCGCTAACGTTATAGGTGAAGGTATCAGTGCCTACAAAGCCAGCTTTCGGAGTATAAGTGAAGTCGCCGGTGAGATTTAACTTGACTGTACCGTTGCTCGCGGTTGTAACTACCACGGCACTACGCGCGTCGCCGCTGTTGGCGTCGGTGTCGTTGCTTAAGACTCCCGCCCCAGAGACGCTGAGAACTTTGTCGTGCACGACGCTGTAGCTGCCGTCATCGACGGCCACCGGGAAATTATTAACCGAGATGGTGCCGAGAGTAAAAGCGGCACTTGCTTGATCCGTGGCGTCCCCGAAAAATAGGAAGTTTGGCTGGCTGTAGGGATTGTAGGGTAAACGCGGCTGGCTGGTTGCTGGATTAAATGCCGTGTAGTTCTGCAGCGGCTGATTTGTCAGGTTTGGTATTGCTGTAGGGCCGGCAAACAGCGTGTAAGTGGTGCCTTGGACTACCAGTTTGTAGTCGGTAGGAGTGCTGATATTAACAGGTGCATTTACTCCGCGAGTAAACAGCGGAGGAACTGATGTTGCTGTACCGCCGTTTTGAGCAAAAATGCCTCCGTTGGCACCGAGGTTGCGGTTGGTGAAACCCAGTTCAATGCCATTTTGAGCGTCACTGCTAATGGCGATGATGCTGAAACCTGCCCGATTGTCGCTATTACTGTTTTCCGCCGTAACTGCAACTCGAAAAGAAACGCTGTAACCGTTAGTAAGGTTGAGGGCCGGGAAAGTTGCGTTGACTGGAGTAAATGTTCCTGGCGTCGCTGGCGGACTTGGAGGAGTGTATTTGTAGTTGGTGTAGCCTGCATAGCCTGTAGTGTTATTGGCCGCCGTCACGCTAGCAGTATTAATGCCCGTGTTTGGCGAGAACGCACCTGTAGCTTGGATACCACCACCGTATGGGAGAAAAGCAGATATGGGAAGAGGTACTTGTCCGTAAGCTAATTGAGTAGTGCCCGATGCCCCGATACCGGCGGGCGATCCGGCTGGAAAGTTACTGCTGCCGTCGTAGAGGGTTAGGTTGAACACAAATTCATAAGCGGCCATTGTGGCGGGGTCGATCGCCAGCCCAGAGGACACCGCCCCAGTTGTATAATCTAATTCCCAATCTCCGCCCATAGCGGAACTGCCGATCGGCGATCGAGAAGCCGCAATTTTTGCCTTGGTTAGCTGACTCAGTTGCTGCACAAAGTTAGCGCCCTTCTCCCCCGCCGCTACATCACACCCATAAAGCAAAATCTCTCCACTGTCTGCCAGCGATCGCGACCAACGCTGCAATTGTTTAGCATAAGTTTTTAAATTTGTCAAGTTTAGATCGATCGCGCCTAGCAGTAAACTCGCGGGGCGGCCGTGGGAGATGATATGAATGCTTTTGATATTGCTGCGATTCGCTAGTGCCTCAGTAATTTGTTCTACTCCATCCCGCGCCGCATCGAGGGTAATAACTTCTGTCCCCGCTGCGATGCCGTTGTGGAGAGTTTGGCTGTCGGGAAGGGCAGAGTCGATAAAGGCGATCGAACTAAAAACTGAACTGATAAAATTTGGCATAATACACCTTTGGTTAGATGACGGTAGGAAAATTAAGGCGTATCTAGCTTAGCAAGTTCAAATATTAAATGTCATGAGTAAAATTAACAATCAAGACGAATACTAATTTTCCGTGAACCTGCAACAGAAGCATCTTGATAGGGGCGGGTTTAGCCAATAATTCCTTTAAAAAACCGACAATTCCGGTACAATACCCGCCCTATCAAGGTTCGATCGCCAAAAGTTCTTCTGCTACCAATCCTTTCTGAATAGCGAGTACAGCAGCTTGAGTGCGATCGCGCACTTCTAACTTTTGCAAAATCGCGTGCACGTGAACCCGTACAGTCCCCGGAGCAATGTACAATATTTGTGCAATTTCCTGATTGCTTTTCCCCCCCGCAACTAAAGCCAAGATTTCCTGTTCTCGCTTCGTCAGCGGATTTTCCAAAACTTCCCATTTTGACCCAACTTTCACAGGTTCAGGATTAGCAAAAACTGCCCGAATTTCCGCAGTTGCCGCCTTATCCCACCACGAAGCACCCGCCGCTATCGATCGAATTGCCAAAACCAAAGTTTCCGCCGCAATTCCCTTGAGGCAATAGCCCTGAGCTCCCGCTGCAATTAATCTTTCAATTAAGGATTTTTGAGAATGAGATGTTAAAATTAAAACCGGAATTGCTGGATGTCGATCTTTAATTTGGCGGCACGCTTCAATACCGCCAATTCCCGGCAAACCGACATCGAGAACTACCACATCTGGTAAGTGTTCCTGAGTCAATTCTACTGCTGTTTCGCCATCTTCTGCCTCGGCAATTACTTGCAAGCAACTTTCTTGCTGCAACCTCGTTTGCAGCCCCAACCGAAACAGTTCGTCGTCTTCAACTAGGAGAATTCGCAAGGGATAAGCTGGTTTCATTTCTGTGGGATAGCAGGGAGTCGGAATCCAAATAAAGCACCGTGTGGCAATTTATTTTCTGCCCAAATTATACCGCCGTGCGCGTCAATAATTTGGCGAGATAAGTATAACCCCAATCCCGATCCTTTGGCTTGCCGATCGCTGTGTCCTTGATAAAAACGCTCGAACAAGTGGGGCAGTTCATCGGCGGTAATTCCTAACCCGCTATCGATAACTTTGACCACCTGAAAACTCGAATAAGATTCCATGATTATTTCTACCTTGCCACCGCGAGGAGAATGGTTGATGCCGTTTGTTAGCAAATTAACAAAAACGCGCTGGAGTTGCACCGCATCGCCATTTACCCACAAAGACCGACGGAAATCTGACTCTCCGTAACTCATACTAATGTAAACCCGGCGCGCCGCAGATAAATCGGTGAGAGTTGCGATTACTTCTTCTGCCAAAGCTACTAAATTTACGGGCGCAAGTTGCAGTTTTAAACCTTCGGCATCGTTGCGGTAAACATCCAGCAGCGTTTCTACTAATTGTAGTGACATTTTGTGCGATCGCGCCATTGTTTCGAGAACTTTTTGCTGACTGGCGGTGACATCCCCAAATTTTGCTGACTGAAAAGCTTTAATTGTTTCTATAGCCCCCAGCATCGGCGTTTTCAAGTCGTGACTCAAAGTAGAGACAAAATCTTCTCGGATGCTTGCTAGCTGCTGCTGCGACTGCAACTCAGCTTTAGCGATCGCGATCGTCTCTTGGTACTGCTGGTTGCGATCGCTCAAATATCCCGTCACCCCTAAAGCCATGACTGCGATCGATCTATTTGCGACAGTGGCTAGGGCGATCGCTTCTCCAGGAGGAACAAACAAATTTAACAGCGTCAAAGCTGCCGATAGCAGCGTAATTTGTAACTTACCCAACCGACTCAAGCGCGAATTGGCCAGTAAAATCGGGCCCGTATACAAATACCCAAACAGATACTCCGACGGCGTAGTAAATTCTAGCAGTGCAACAATCGCAAATAAAATTGCGATCGACCACCTCCCCCGCAAATACTTCTCTGGAAGAGCCAGGTTTTTTGGGATAGCCGATAAACTTTTAAACATCCTCAATCAATCCATTTTATATTTTATATTTTCACAATTTTTTTTCCTACTAGCTTCTACCTTAGCATAGTTAGATTTTTTGAAAATTTTTCCCCTATTCTCGCGCAAAAGCATCGCGTTTAGCAAACATCTATATCTCGGAGTATAGACATTTAACCCGCTCTAAATATTCATATATTCTGAAAAATATAGAGCGAATAAGCCTACTGTGCAAACAGCAATTTATACCGGAAAGCTGATTATCCAATTTTCTAACAGTGAGTATAGTAATCAGTAAAAGTAGATAGCATTTTTGGGCTAACAGAAGTGACAGATAAACTTTGTCTAATCAAAGCAATTTCAGTTTCATCCAAATTAACAATAGTTATGGTGGCGCGCTCTTAAATGCTATACAATTGCTCGAAGGCTGTCAAAGCACGGAATTAGCAAAAAAAAACGAGGAATTCTCGCCAGGGAAAACCCGCTGGTGCTGTTAATCCCTCTGGCTGCGGAGATTGCATTTTAGCAGCAGCATTGAATTCGACGATCGCCCCCAAACTGAAAGTGACCTGCAAAAAAATATCGCCCGGTTTTTGGAACCTTCCACCTAACCGATTTGGCGATCGGCAAAACCCCTTTATCCAACGATAAAAAATTGGCTCAGTTATGCAGCAAGGATTACTTCAAATCGCATTAACCCTAATCATTTTAATAGCAATCGCGCCTGTCTTCGGCAACTACATGGCGCGGGTGTACACGGGAGAAAAAACCATTCTCGATCCAGCTATTAAACCTGTAGAACAACTCATCTATAAAGCCAGCAATATCCGGTCTGTAGATTCCATGACAGGTTGGCAATATGCCCGATCGTTACTCTACAGCAACGCAGCAATGGGCATATTTGTTTTTTTAATTTTCATGCTTCAGGGAGTGCTGCCTTTAAATCCCACCAGCCTCAGTACGCCAACCTGGGATACAGCGCTGCATACAACTATTTCATTCCTCACAAATACCGACCAACAGCATTACTCCGGCGAGACAACATTCAGTTATCTATCCCAGTTAACTCTGGGTTTTTTAATGTTTACCTCAGCCGCTACAGGTTTAGCAGTAGGCATTGCCTTTATCCGGGGATTAACCGGCCGCCCGCTGGGCAACTTTTACATCGATTTAATTCAATCAATCACCCGAATTCTACTGCCCCTTTCTTTGATAATAGGCTTGTTTTTGTTAATTTCAGGAGTGCCGGAAACCCTCGCCGGGCCGGCCGTTGCCCCTACCTTAGAAGGCGGCACACAAGTAATTGCTCGCGGCCCAGTTGCTCACTTTGAAAGTATCAAACAACTCGGAGAAAATGGCGGCGGTTTTTTTGCCATTAACTCGGCTCACCCCTTAGAAAATCCTAACCCTTTTACTAACTTGCTGGAAACACTAGCAATGGTTTCTATACCAGCAGCTATGATTCACACCTACGGCAGATTCGCCAACAACAAAAAGCAGGGATGGCTGATTTTTTGGATGGTGTTTGCCATCTACGTTGTCTTGATTGGCATTGCAGCCTTTGGCGAGTACGGCGGCAACCCTCAAATTAATAATTTACTGGGCGCGCAACAACCAAATTTAGAAGGTAAAGAAGTGAGGTTTGGCTGGGCAGAAACTGCACTGTGGGCGGTGACTACGACTGGCACAATGTGCGGCGCTGTCAACGGAATGCACGATTCTTTAATGCCGCCCGGTGGTTTTGTTACTTTGTTTAACTTGTTTTTGCAAATCGTTTGGGGCGGACAGGGAACCGGAACGGCTTACTTATTTATTTACTCAATTTTGAGCGTATTTCTCACCGGATTAATGGTGGGGAGAACGCCGGAATTTTTGGGGCGCAAAATTGAGAAACGGGAAATTGTTTTAGCCAGCGTTGTTTTGTTAATTCACCCGATCGCAGTTTTAATCCCCGGTGCAATTACCCTCGCCTTTACCGACAGTTTGAGCGGCATCAGCAACCCCGGATTTCACGGCATTTCCCAGGTGATGTACGAATACGCTTCGGCGGCGGCTAACAACGGTTCCGGCTTGGAAGGATTGGCCGACTCTCAACCCGCGCCGACAGGAGTTTGGTGGAATTTAAGCACCTGTTTTAGCTTGCTGTTGGGGCGCTACGTTCCAATTATTGCCCTGCTGCTTTTAGCTGACAGCATGACGAACAAACAACTGGTTCCCGAAACAACGGGCACTCTCAGAACCGATTCAGTTTTGTTCACTAGCGTAACCGCAGGAGTAATCTTAATTCTGGGCGCGCTGACATTTTTCCCAGTTTTAGCTTTAGGGCCAATTGCCGAAGGATATGAAATTAGCAGCGGCAAGTTTGAACCTGGATCGATAACTGTACCCACAACACCTTTAGCAACACCAACTCCTCCACCTCTGTAGCGAAAAATCTCACCCTCACTCTTCTCTTTCTCTGTGTTCTCTGTGTTCTCTGTGGTTCATTAAAAATCCCAAATCGACATGACCTCTTCCCATACTCCAGATTCCCCAAAAAAACCTGCTAGAGGCTCTCGCGAGTCTCGCAAGCATACGCCGAAAGCAAATACTAAAGGCCTTTATCAAAGAGCTTTTAAAGAAGCTTTTGTCAAGCTGAACCCGCGGGTGATGCTAAAAAATCCGGTGATGTTTGTGGTGTGGACAGGCACAATTGTGACTGCACTTTTGACGATCGACCCCACGCTGTTCGGCCCGGTTTTCGGCAAAAATCAGGTAGTTTTTAACGGTTTAGTGACGTTAATTTTGTTCTTCACTTTGGTATTTGCTAATTTTGCCGAAGCGGTAGCCGAAGGGCGCGGCAAAGCCCAAGCAGATGCGCTGCGATCGACCAAAGCCGACACAACAGCCCGCAAACTCCTACCAGACGGTTCAATTCAAGAAGTTAGTTCGACATCCCTGAGACGCGGCGACCAAATTAAAGTGATCGCAGGCGATGTCATTCCTTCCGACGGCGAAGTGATTGCAGGCGTCGCGTCGGTGGATGAATCTGCGATCACTGGCGAATCCGCGCCGGTGCTCAAGGAACCGGGTTCGGACATCGCCAGTTCCGTCACCGGCGGTACGCGCATCCTCTCTGACGAACTGACGCTGCGGGTAATGGCCGACCCGGGTAAAGGGTTTTTGGACAGGATGATCGCGCTGGTGGAGGGGGCTGAAAGGTCGAAAACGCCCAACGAGATCGCGCTGACTGTGCTGCTGGCGGTGCTGACTCTGGTGTTTTTGATTGTGGTATCGACGATTGGGCCGATCGGCAATTACGTCAAAACTCCCGTGGGCGTGGTGACGCTGATTTCGCTGCTGGTGGCGCTGATCCCGACGACGATCGGCGGTTTGCTGAGCGCGATCGGCATTGCGGGCATGGATCGCGTCGCTCAGTTTAACGTGATAGCGACCTCTGGACGCGCCGTGGAGGCTTGCGGTGACGTGAATACGCTGATTTTGGACAAAACGGGGACAATCACGCTGGGGAACCGTTTAGCCGAGGAGTTCATTGCGGTAAACGGTCACTCGCTGGCGGAGGTTGCGAGTGTAGCCCTTGCTGCAAGCCTGTTTGACGATACTCCAGAGGGAAAGTCGATCGTCCGTTTGGCTCAGAATTTGGGCGCACAGGTAAATTTCGATCGCACCAACGCCACGGGGCTTGATTTTGCCGCAAAAACGCGGATGTCTGGCACGGATTTGCCCGATGGGACGGAGGTTCGCAAGGGTGCGGTGGATGCGGTGAAGGGTTTTGTGCGATCGCGCGGCGGCAATTTCGGCCCGGATCTCGATGAAGCTTACGAGCGAGTTTCGCGCTTGGGAGGCACGCCCTTAGCTGTTTGTCAAGGCAGCGACACCTACGGCATTATCTATTTAAAAGATGTCATCAAACCGGGAATTCGCGATCGGTTTGACCAACTGCGAAAAATGGGCATCCGCACAATAATGCTCACCGGAGATAACCGAATTACAGCATCAGTAATTGCCGATGAAGCAGGGGTTGACGACTTCATTGCCGAAGCAACTCCCGAAGACAAAATCGATGTAATTCGCAAGCAACAAGCAGAAGGCAAATTAGTAGCAATGACAGGAGACGGAACCAACGACGCACCCGCACTAGCCCAGGCAAACGTAGGACTCGCGATGAATTCTGGAACCCAAGCCGCTAAGGAAGCAGCGAACATGGTGGACTTAGATTCCGACCCCACCAAACTAATTGATTTAGTTACAATTGGCAAACAATTGCTGATTACTCGCGGCGCGCTGACTACGTTTTCGCTAGCCAACGACATTGCGAAATATTTTGCAATTATTCCGGCAATATTTGCCCCTGTTGGCGCTTTAAACGTCATGGGTTTAGCCAGCGGTCAATCGGCTGTTTTGTCCGCATTAATTTACAATGCTTTGATTATTCCCGCTTTGATTCCACTAGCATTAACTGGCGTAAAGTTTAGACCTTTGAGCGCCAATCAACTGTTGCAGCGGAATATTTTAATCTACGGATTGGGCGGAGCAGTGGCGCCGTTTATCGCCATCAAAGTTATTGATGTTTTGATTGCCGCCGTTGGGCTAGCATAGAGCGAGAAAGCACGACACGGATTTTGACACGGATACACGGATTAATCTCGTTCCCAGGCTCTGCCTCGATTTTTCCAAAAAAATTATCCAATAGAAAGACAGATATTTCTTCCCAAAATAAGGAGAATTCATGAAACGGAATGATTGGCTGAATGATATTTTTCCCAGAGATTTCCAAGAAATTATTGAGTTAGCACAAATGCTTTGGCAGCGCCACCCAATCCCGGTGCAGCTATTTCTGGTAATGTGTTTCAATGCGATAATTGCCCCCGCTGTTTACGCGGCTGCGGGTGAAGATTTGACCCGAAAAGCTGTCTGGGGTTTAAGTCTCCTGGGTTTGGTGGTTATCGCCCTTTCTATTTACCTGTTTGTAGTCATCTTTCAGCCGGAAAGATTTTAGTCAATAATTAACCCTTAGCAAATAACCGAGCCAGGTAATTTATGAGAGAAATAATTAGAGCCATTCGCGTTACCCTGGTTTTATGGGGAATTACAGCCATTATTTACCCTTTAATCTTGCTAGTAATCGGTCAAATTGCCTTCAACTCCCAGGCAAACGGCAGCTTAATTACCAAGCAAGGAGTTATAGTCGGTTCGTCGTTAATTGGTCAACCTTTCTCCTCAGAAAGATATTTTTGGGGTCGTCCCAGCACGACAAATTACAGCAGCTTTGCGACAGAAAATTACGATCCGACAAAGGGAGAAAATTTTAGTCAAAGAACAGGTGTTTCGGGAGCTAGCAACATTGCCCCCAGTAACTCGGATTTGCTGAAGCGAGGTAATGAAAAAGATGGTTTTCAGGGGGTGCAAGTTGAATTAGATCGTCTCAGCAAAGCTGGTATCAAACCGACTGCTGATTTAGTCTACACCTCTGGCTCTAGCCTCGATCCGCACATTAGCCTAGAGGCAGCTAGGGCGCAAATTCAGCGGATAGCAACGGTGCGATCTCTCAATTTCAATCAAGTAGAAATGTTGGTAGCCAAAAATACAGATGGCAGATTTCTCGGCATTTTCGGCGAACCGGGAGTTAACGTCCTCAAACTGAATTTGGCTCTCGACGGTTTACAATAGTTTACAACTGTCGGCAGTCATCGGTCATAAACTGACTGATGACTGGAGATTGACTAACTACCCACTACTTAGCTATGATTCACTCTAGCGAAATTACCAACAATCCAGACGCGGTTTACGCCCAACCAAACCGCACTTACGATCGCACCCCCCGCCGGGGAAAGCACAAAATATTTATCGGCATGGCCCCCGGTGTCGGCAAAACGTTCCGAATGCTCGAAGAAGGCCATAGGCTCAAATCAGAAGGCATTGATGTGGTAATTGGACTGTTAGAAACTCACGGGCGGAAAGAGACAGCAGCTAAAGGCGAGGGACTAGAAATAGTGCCCAAAAAACAAATGCTGCGCGGCGAAAAAATGCTCACCGAAATGGATACGGATGCTGTCATAGAACGCCGTCCTCAATTAGCATTAATAGACGAACTGGCTCATACAAACGTTCCCGGTTCTCTGCGAGAAAAACGATATCAAGATGTCGAAGAAATTCTCAAAGCTGGGATTGATGTTTTCTCCACGCTCAACATTCAACACATAGAAAGTCTCAACGATTTAGTAGCTCGAATTACCGGAGTTGTAGTGCGAGAGCGAGTGCCCGATCGCGTCCTCGAAGATGCTGACGAAATAGTGGTTGTCGATGTCACGCCGGAAACTTTAGAAGAAAGGTTGCTAGAAGGTAAAATTTATGCTCCCGAAAAAATTGAACAATCTTTAGAAAACTTTTTCCAGCGCCGTCATTTAATCGCTTTGCGAGAACTCGCCCTGCGAGAAGTCGCAGACAATGTGGAAGATGATGCAGCAACATTAAAAGGTCAATCTTGCAACATTCACGAACGAGTTTTAGTGTGCATCTCGACTTATCCGAATTCCTTGCAACTGCTGCGGCGGGGCGCGAGGATTGCTAGCTATATGAATGCCCCATTTTATGCTGTGTTTGTCAACGATCCAGACCGATTTTTAACAAAAGCAGAAAGCTTGCACGTTGAAACTTGTGAGAAACTCTGTCAAGAATTTAAGGGGCAATTTTTGCGGGTAAACGGCACTAATATAGCCAAAGCGATTTCCGAGGTAGCTAAACAGTATCGCATTACTCAAATTGTGATCGGCGAAAGCCAGCAATCCCGCTGGAAATTGTTGCTGCGGGGTTCTTTGACTCAACAGTTAGTGCGATCGCTCAAACACGTAGATTTGCACATCATCGCTACCGAAACAAGTGGTCTTTGTAATTAATTATTAGTCTTCAGTCAGTAGTCATTAGTCTTTAGTCAGATGAATGCAGTAAACAATTCCGGGCGATTGTAAGTCACGGAGTTTACGGGCCCCAAAGACCAAGCCCGCCGCCGCAGCCTAAAAGCATAAAAAATTTGGTATAACAACTGCAACTTTCGGAGGATAGCTGAATCTAGCGGGCGGTGGATGCGCCAGAAGCTTTTACGTGTCAAAATCGCACTTGGTAAACCTGATTAAAAGTGCGATCGCTATGGTGGATGATTACATTCTCAACTTGCTAGTTATTGGCATCCTCCTGCTTACCGTTACCTTGGGTTCCGGCTGGATTTCGCGATTGCCTGTATCTTATGCCTTAATTTATCTCATTGTCGGTATCGGATTGGGGCCCTACGGCATCAAGCTGATTGACTTGCGTCCCGAAGCTGAGTTTTTAGAAAGACTTACAGAATTTGTAGTTATTGTTTCTCTGTTCAGTTGCGGCTTAAAAATGAATCGCCCGCTGCAACTTTGGGCCTGGAATTCCACAGCGCGGCTGATCGGTTTTTTAATGCCAATTTCGATTTTTGCTGTTGCTGCGATCGGTCATTGGTTTGTGAAATTAGATTGGGGCCCGGCGATTTTACTGGGAGCAATTCTCGCTCCCACAGATCCAGTTTTAGCCTCAGAAGTTCAGTTAGCGGATATAGACGATCGCGATGAATTGCGCTTTGGTTTAACATCCGAAGGCGGTTTGAACGATGCTTTAGCTTTTCCCTTTGTTTATTTCGGCATTTATGCGCTAAAAGATAACAACTGGTCGAAGTGGTTTTCGCAGTGGGTAGCAGTTGACTTGATTTGGGCGATCGCCGCAGGTATCGTTATGGGAATTTTAGTAGCTAAAGCCGTCACCTGGATCGATCGGCAACTCCAACGCTATCGACCGGCCGATCAATTAATGGAAGATTTCATTGCTCTGAGCACAATTCTGATCGCATATTCCCTCACAGAAGTAGTCAACGGCTACGGATTTCTCGCAGTTTTTGTAGCAGGAATTGTGGTGCAGGGGAGTTACCGCAACCCAGAAAAGCCGCTTTCCCAACTGCACTTTACCGAGCGCATTGAAAAGTTAATGGAAGTAGCAACTATTTTACTATTAGGTTCGCTTTTGCGCCTAGAGCCTATGTTGGCCTATGGAGGATACTCCCTCTTAGTAGCTGGATTGTTAATTTTTTTAATCCGGCCTGTGGGAGCTTGGGTTAGTACGATCGGCAGTCCTTTACATCCCGCCCACCGCTGGCTTTACGGTTGGTTCGGCATTCGTGGTGTCGGTTCTATCTATTATCTTACCTATGCTTTGGGTAAAGGTTTGAAGGGCGAGACCGCCGAAAAAATTGCCTGGATTACCTTTACAACCATCGTACTTTCTGTGATTCTGCACGGCATTACTTCCACCCCGCTAATGAACTGGTACGAGCGCCGAATCAAACCTAAAGTCCCGGATTTAATTTAATTCAGTCACGCACCTCATACAGATTGTATGGGATATTTGTAGGGACACGGCACGGCCGTGTCCTTACCTAATCTAGGAATTTCATCAAATACTCTAAACAGGTTTCACCCCAACTAATAAAGCAAGTTCCCGCCACTTCCAATAACAGTCTGCATCGGTAAAACCAATTTCTCTAAACCAGCGCAATTGCGTTTCCACATCCAGCAATTTATTAGACGGATCGTCGGGCGAATCGCTAATACCCAGCGCCTCTCGAAATTTCTCGTGTAAAGCGGGAGTTGCGGACGCTACGTGCTCCAAATTGCAAAAAATGCCTCCAGGTTCCAAAAGCTCGAAAATCTCGGTGTAAAGCGAACGTTTGCGATCGTCTGCTACATGATGAATCGCAAAACTAGAAACAACCGCATCAAACTTGCCCAAATCCGGTAAGGATTCATCAAAATTGTGCTCGATTACCGTGACATTCTGGTCATCAGCAAAGCGAATTCTGGCTTTTTCCAGCATTGTCGGCGAAAAGTCGATCGCCACACATTCCACATTTGGTCGATCGCACTTAAGCAGACCCAGCAACCGCCCGTCTCCCGTGCCCACATCCAGAATTCGTTTAACATTTTTCGGCACTTCCTCCAACAAAACCGCTTCACCTTCAGTGCGGTGAGGAATTCCATCAGCCTTAGCAAGATACCACAAAGCGTGTTCCGCCGAAGTCCAAAGATTCACTTGACTCATAAATTTTCAACTCTCATAAACCTCGCCATTTTTGCGAGTAAAAATCCAACTATTCCCGTTAGCTTTCGCAATTAAATCATCATCTGGGTAATTAGCTGAATCACCAGCAGTGCGATCGCCAATTTCCAGATAAACAACATCTGCATTCGAGCGGTTGACTAAATGATGCCCATCTGCATCCCCCGCCGGAAAACCCGCCGCCATACCCGGTTTCAGCACTTGCTCTCCCGAATTTGTAATCAGAGTAACTTCCCCTTCCAGAACATAGATTAACTCATCTTGACGGGTATGCCAGTGCCTGAGAGCAGAACAACTTCCCGGTGCAATTCTCACCAAATTTACCCCAAAATTCTGCAATCCGGCAGCATCGCCCAAGCGTTTTTTAACTCTCCCGGCAACAGCAGATTGGAATTGCTGAGGGTACTTGGAACCCGTAATTTTCGGCACATTTTTAGGATCGATAATCATATAACAGTCCTAAATAGAATAGGGAAATCTTGCCCACATTACCTATCAACTTTAGATTGTAGACCAAGTAGGCAAATCCAAATTTTACACCCGGTGAAATCAAAAAAATAATTATCAAAACAGTGATTCGATCAGGCTTAAAACTTGACAGTTTATAAGTTGCTTAACTGAGAGATCACCCGCTGCGATCGCTTGACAGCTATTTTGCTAATCTTGAACAGTTCGGGTACATTATTGTTATAATCTGCTTCGTTTCGATCCCTCCTCAACTTTTCCAAGTTCCTCCCTATATTTTTACGATCGGCGTCCGAACTCTGTTTGAACTGCTGCACAACATACTTGTGAGCATCTGCCGTTTTCGGAATAGAATGCCCTTCTGTTTCCTGCAAGTAATTTCTAGCACTGATAAAAGCTGCATAATATGCCCGACTGATAGCCGATCGCATTTTGGCTTCTTGATTGGCAGGAGGAGTCGGTTGACCGAGAAATTCTTTTGCTAGATTCAGGTACTGCGACCAGTCAAAAGTCATTATTAGCGCACGCCACAACTAAAAACTCTCCGCACCTCATACGGCAGAGGTAAATACCAATCCTCAGATAATTTTTCTTCTTTGTCAAGTGCCTCGTCTATGATTTCATCGGCGTCACCATCAATAATAATATCCAGAAATAGCTGCGCGGAGTCAATAAATTCCGAGTCTGCCTCAACTTCAAGGCACAACTTTTTACCGGGGAAGTAATTGGAAATTTTGTCTGGTGCTTCCAGCAATATGGGAATCAAAAACTGATATTTTTCTAGGAACTGCAATATTTCTGTTTCTCCCCGGAAGCTGTACAATTTTTCCAAAGATTTAATATCAGCCAAAGAAACTGGATTTAGCTGGGTTAAGCTGTCGTGCAGCAGCATCTCGGCTAGGCTGTTGGCATCAACTCGACGGCGTTTTGCTTCTGCCAAAAGCCTTTCGCTGTCTTCAGGAGACAGTTGGATTGTTAGGGTTTGAGAATTGCTCGCGGTTTGCATATAAGTTGTATAATCTAAGCTTTGTTTTTCCTGTTTCCATTCTGCCTTATTCTAACGGTTTCAAAGTCGTAGGATTTTCCCGAATCGGTTTAATAAAACGGCTGTTCGCCCGCACAAAACAATTACCCTTATCCGTGGAAACAGGCAGCCAACCCTTGCCTTGATTGTCAGAAATCATAATTTGATTAGCATTATTTCCCGTCACCGCTTCCAAGCGCTGTCCGCGCCGAAACGCAGTCACGACAGGCCACTGCGAAACATTGTGTTTATTTCTTTCAAACAACTCAGCAGGCGCATCCAAACCGTCTACAGAAATTGAGCGAAATCTCTGAGCCATCCGGCAATTCAACCCTTTAGAATCAGAGTCAACAACCAACCAATTTACCTGCCTGTTGCCCCGCTGTCTCGCAGGCGGCACCGGATAATCACCTTGCTTGTTAGCAACAGGTATTGCTAAGGCTAAATTACTCCCCATTCCTAAAATCCAAGCCACTGCCAGAAAGACAATTCTAATTTCTGCTTTCATTGCTACCACAAATCCTTTAATTCGAGCTCATCACAATTTTATAGTGGCTGCCACCTCCCCGTCACTTTCGCATCCCACCTCCGACAGTTCCCGCAAACCATTAAGAATGTGTTATAAATATTGAGATTCATTAAGAAATATTGCTCAAATGCTCGTTTCCCCCTCCGGCGTCAGCAAACTCAAAGAATCTTTAAAAGAAAAAGTATTCTTTGGGAATGAGCCAACCCCCGAACTCATAGCCATCTTACTGATTTACTTCGTCCAAGGCATTCTCGGACTCGCCCGCTTAGCCGTCAGCTTCTTTCTCAAAGACGAACTAGGTATGAGTCCGGCAGAAGTCTCGGCAATGTTGGGCGTCGTCGCCCTGCCTTGGATTATCAAACCCGTGTTCGGCTTTATGTCTGACGGGTTGCCGATATTCGGCTACCGCAGACGCCCTTACATCGTTCTTTCCGGGCTGCTGGGAACGTCAGCATGGGTGAGCCTCGCAACAATTGTACACACACCGCTGGCAGCTACAGGCGCGATCGCCCTGAGTTCCCTATCCCTAGCCGTCAGCGACGTAATCGCCGACTCCCTGGTAGTCGAAAGGGCCAGAAAAGAATCCGTTACCGACGCCGGTTCCCTGCAATCCTTGTCTTGGGGCGCTGCAGCCCTAGGCGGACTAATTACCGCCTACCTCAGCGGTTCCCTGCTGCAACACTTCAGCACCCACACTATCTTTTTAATCACCGCATCTTTCCCGCTAATTGTATCAGCCACAGCTTGGTTAATTGCCGAAGAAAAAACCAGCAAAAGAACCGACTTTGAAACAGTCAAAGACCAATTCAAACAACTACGGCAAGCTGTTACCCAAAAAACAATTTGGCTGCCCACAGCCTTTCTCTTCCTCTGGCAAGCCACCCCAAGCTCAGACTCCGCCTTCTTCTTTTTCACCACTAATGAATTAGGCTTTCAACCAGAGTTTCTCGGCCGAGTGCGCCTCGTTACCAGCATTGCCTCCCTCGCCGGCATTTGGCTGTTTCAACGCTTCCTCAAAACAGTTCCATTTCGAGTAATTTTTGGCTGGTCAACCGTCATAGCGACAGCTTTGGGCATGACTACTTTATTATTAGTAACTCATGCCAACCGAGCTTTAGGAATTGACGATCAATGGTTCAGCATAGGAGACAGCCTAATCCTGACAGTAATCGGACAAATTGCTTATATGCCGGTGCTCGTACTCTCCGCCAGATTGTGTCCCCCAGGCGTCGAAGCAACTTTATTTGCCGTGTTGATGTCAGTTACCAACTTAGCAGGACTTATTTCCCACGAAGGCGGCGCACTTTTGACCCACTTGCTAGGAATTACCGATCGCAATTTCGATAACCTCTGGCTGCTAATAGTCATCACAAACCTGTCCACACTTCTGCCCCTACCCTTCTTAAATTGGCTGCCCGCCGAGAGTACAGAAAGCAGCGATCCAAACTCTCAAAAGTCTCTCCCGGTATTAGAACCAGAACCGGGCAGTTCCAAACCAGGCGGACAGCATTTCATGCCCGAATACTTTCCCGACTTAGTACCCACAGTAAGGTCACAAAGGCGCACTGCAGATAGCAAATAAAGGCAAGCACACACGGATTTTGACACGGATACACGGATGAATTTAACTGTGTTTCCCCATTCTCCGAATTTCCTTCTCTCTGCGCCCTCTGTGCTCTCTGCGGTTAAAAAATTCGCTCCCGTAACACCAATGCAAGACTTACAACTTTCCGCATCTCCAAGCGCAGCTCAAAACGTATCATACGATCGCACAGACTGGCAGCGCGGCTACGAATCCCAACCCAACGAATCCGACTACTGGATTGACAACATAGAAGGCGAAATCCCCGCCGGCTTGCAAGGCACATTCTTTCGCAACGGGCCCGGATTATTAGATGTCAACGGCCAGCGCATCCACCACCCGTTTGACGGCGACGGGATGATTTGTGCGATCGCAATATCCCAAGGCCGCGCCCATTTCCGCAACCGATTCGTCCGCACAGAAGGCTATCTCGCCGAACAAAAAGCCGGAAAAATCCTCCACCGAGGCGTTTTCGGCACACAGAAACCGGGGGGCCCGCTAGCCAACATCTTTGATGTCAAAATCAAAAACATTGCCAACACCAACATCATTTATTGGGGCGACAAACTGCTAGCACTTTGGGAAGCAGCACAGCCCTACAGACTCGACCCCCGCACCCTAGAAACACTCGGCTTAGACACCCTAGACGGCATCTTGGAACCCGGTGAAGCCTTCGCCGCCCACCCCAGAATTGAAAAAGGGAAAAATGGCAAAGGAGACAGATTAGTAAACTTTTCTGTCAAGCCCGGTTTGTCGAGTACCATCACGATTTACGAATTCGACGAAAGCGGCAAACTTTTGCAGCGTCACGCCCATGCAATACCGGGTTTTGCCTTCCTGCACGACATGGTAATTACCCCGAATTACTGCATATTCTTCCAAAATCCCGTCAGCTTCAATCCGCTGCTTTTCGTGTTAGGATTTCGGAGTGCATCCCAGTGCATTCAATTTTCGCCAAACAAGCCAACGCAAGCAATTTTAATTCCTCGCAACGGCACTGACGAGGTGAAGATATTAGAAACCGAACCTTGTTTTGTCTTCCACCACTGCAACGCATGGGAAGAAGGAGACGAAGTTTTTGTAGATTCAGTTTGCTACGAATCATTTCCCACTGTAGAAGCAGACGGCGATTTTCGCGAGGTTGATTTTGAGAGCATTCCAGCGGGGGAATTGTGGCGGTTTAAGTTAAATTTGCAAGACAAAACCGTACAGCATCAAGTTGTTGAAACTCGGTGCTGCGAGTTTCCCACTTTGCATCCCAATAATGTCGGACAACCTTACCGATATCTTTACATCGGTGCTGCTGATGCTCCCACGGGAAATGCTCCTTTGCAAGCTATCCTCAAAATGGATTTCGTGACTGGTGAAAGGCAAATTTGGAGTGCGGCGCCGCGCGGTTTTGCGGGGGAACCGGTGTTTGTTCCCCGTGGTTCAGGCGTCTCGCCTGAAGGTGTAACGGCTGAGGATGACGGCTGGCTGCTGGTTTTAATGTATGATGCAGCTAATCATCGATCGACCTTAGTAATTTTAGATGCTCGCGACATCACCAAAGGCCCTGTAGCGCGCTTGCATTTAAAACAGCACATTCCCTACGGCTTGCATGGCAGTTTCACACCAAATGTACTGCTTCCTATCGGTTCCTAGTTGCGCGTTGATTCGCCTGGTTCTTGCGCCGCTCGCCACAGCCCGCCGGGGGTTTAAACCCCCGGCTCACAGCGAAAGTCCTCTAAAAGAGGACTAAAACCAACATTTATTATCGATCGAGTTTCTTTAGTCGGTTTTAACCGACTGTCTTCTATGAGCCAGGGGTTTAAACCCCTGGCGGACTGCGGGAAATACTAACAACAATTTAACACATAAAAATACCTAGTAAATGCAAACTGTCAACAAAATTCCTCTCCAAAAACTACTTATTTTCATTTTTAGTATATTGGTAATCTTTGCAATTATCTTATCTATTTACTCTCACAATGCTAACGCCCAAGAGCCTTACAATTTATCTCCCGAAGGCGCTGTAGCGTCCAAAGGCTTGGTTGAGGTTAAAATGACATTAATTGCCGTTGACCCCATTAAAAACGAATTAGAAGCCCGCTTGCAGTTTGAACTCAAAGGTATCTATAAAAAAGGGCCAACTTACCCGGCTCAAGACTTGTTAATGACAGTTAACGGCGCAAATGTACCGGATTCGGAAATTACCTTTAAAGAAGGCAAACCGATGATTGTCCCTGCATTGAAGTTTAACTTAGTCAAAGGAAAAATTAACAATTACCCGTTTGACAAGCACATTGCTAAAGTAGCTATTTCCATCGACCCGCTGCCTTCGATTGGGAAAAAGTTTGCTCCATTTGAACTGAATCCCGTGCCGCTGGAATTTAATTTCCATGCCGATGTTCCCGGTTTCGACATCAGTTATAAGCCGATGGAAGAGAATTCATCTATATTTATTTATATCGATGTTTATGCAACTCGATCGCTGCCGGTGAAATTCTTTGCGTTAGTGATTATTGTCATCATGTGGGTGCTGTCAATTATGGCCTTGTTGCTAGCATTAAAAGTGATGAAATCGGGCAAAGTGCCGGAAGTGGGAATGCTGAGTTGGACTGCCGTGATGCTGTTTGCTTTTCCCGCTATTCGCAACGCTCAACCGGGGGTGCCTCCGGTGGGAACTGCCAGCGATTTCCTTTCGTTTTTTTGGACGGAAATTATTGTTGTTGTGGCGTTGGTGATTATTGGTGGTTGTTGGTTGAAGCGGTATCATCCGCCAATTGAATGATTTTAGATTGGAATAAGTTACCCCCGATCTAAATCAGGGGGGTTGTAGCTTCGATACTTTCAATTAACAGCCAACCGTCAACAGTCAACTACATTCAAATATTCACTTTTTGACTTCTAAATTCTCAATATCATTTGCGGGTACTCCCAAACCTCGCAAAATAGTAAAAGCCATAATTTGATACCCCGACGGATTCGGGTGAACTCCATCAGCAGCCAACAAATTCACAGTCTTGCCCGCGTGCTTTTGATACGTGCCGATAACTTCCCGAAAAGGCGCATTCAAATCAATAAACAAGCACTGATTCTCTAACGCAATTTCTCGCATCGCGGCAATATACTCTGGCAACCGGCGATTTTCTGGGCCGTCGAGATTTTCCCCTATCGGAGTAGGAGAAAGCAGTACAACTCGAATTCCTGCGGCTTTTGCCGCCAGCACCATTTGAGTTATTTTCTCCCGATATTCTGCCAGTGGCACTCCCGTGGGCGAGTTGCCTTGCGGATAAAACTGATTTTTTTGGAAGTCGACGAAAGCGTGCCAAACGTCGTTGACTCCGACATTAATCATCACTAAACCTGGCTTTTGGTCGATCGCATCTTTCTGGAAGCGCGCTTGCATATCAGTTGACTTGTTACCGCCGATCCCCGCGTTGACGATTTCGATTTTGCGATCGGGATAAAGGGCATTGAGATAGCGTTGCAGCAGCCAAACGTAACCTCCGGGGTATTTCCCGGCCTCGGTGATGCTGTCGCCCACTATCACAATTTTGCGCTTGCCGGCGAGCAGGTTCTGGATTTCTGGTGGCGGCGTTGCTTGGGATACGGATTCTTTAAACACGGGAATTAAGGAGTGAGGCATGTTGAAGGCGATGATAATACCAGCAATTACGGCGATGGGAAGTCTGATTAACACTTGCCGCTTCGGGAGTTTGGGACGGGGCGATTCCCTTCGGGATAGCTTCGCTTCACGCGCATTTGGATACATTACGCAGATTCCTACTAAAACTCTAACTATTTATGTCTGCCATAATATTATCCATTTCAGGGGTTTTTGTCACTTATTTCAATAACTCAGTCCTGGACTAACAAAAACCTGGTTTAGACGCCAAATCCGAAGTTATAAGCCTTAAGGCAGAAACCTGGTTGTTGACCCCGCCTGCGTAATTTGTATATGTGAAATTACTGAGGTTTTTGTCACCCTCATCTGTCGGTGTAATTGCCATCACAAAAAAGTTCGCCAAATGTCACATGATTTCTGCTAATTGCAACACAACTTTAGCAGGTGATCGTGGTTTATAATATTGATTAGTTCAGGAAACAAGTTTTCAGGCGAGGTTAAAGCAATGGTAGCCAATTCAAATTTTTTATATCCTCAAACTCGCTATTACGGTGAAGTAAAGCCAGAGAATTTAGTATTTAATGCGAATTTACAAGAGTTTTCTCAGCGCGTGGGTTACATCAGTTCCTTAACATCTAACGGTAAAATCTCTGTGGAACAGGCATTTACTCAGATCCAAACACTCTGGGAAGAGGTGGAAAACTCGAAAAAGCAGTTGGGAATTGGCGAAAATCCATTTTCTGCTTGAATAATTAGCGGTTGGCTTAGAAGTTGAGTTACGCGCCATTGATGCCGATCGATTAATCGAGAGCTTAATATGAAAAAGTAGCTAGTAGCGATCGACCTTTTTGCCTATGAGTTCCGATTTAGTGCCCCTTCTTCCCAAAGTATCAGTCGGCCGCCGCGCAGCGGCCTTCTGCATTGACGGAATCGCAGTTTGGCTGCCCAGTTTGCTTCTGGGCACTAATGCGATCGCCCAAACCATATTTTTTGTTTTGCTGTGGCTGATCCTGCGCGTAGCCATCGTCAGGAAAAACCAAGGTCAAAGTATCGGGCGCTGGGCTTTGGACATGAAAGTTGCCGATACCAGATTCCTACGGACTCCGGGAGTGCAAGAATTGTGCAAGCGCGAGGCATTGCTGGGCTTTTGCGCCGCCTTAGCCTTCGCAGGTATAGCTGGGCTCACCTCTACCAACGCCGCCGTCTTGCTGCTGATGCTGCCCCTGGCGATCGACTGTAGCGTTGCCCTCAACTCCGGCGAAAGGTTTCCCCAAGCTTTCCACGATCGCATCGGGGGGACGATGGTCGTCGGAACCCGCCGCGGCTACTCCCTCGACATCAAAGTTAGAAGATTGCTTGACCAAGTGCAGAGCAATGTGAGAAGATAATAAATTGTGTTTAAATTAGTCGAAATTTATTTAGAATTATGGCTAAAGGCGTCCGCATCATAATTACTCTAGAGTGTACTGAGTGCCGTACAAACGTAAGCAAACGCTCAAAAGGCGTGTCTCGGTACACCACCACCAAGAACCGTCGCAACACGACGGCGCGGCTGGAACTCAAAAAGTTCTGCCCCCATTGCAACAGCCACACTGCCCACAAAGAGATCAAGTAGTGATTAGTCATTAGTCCTTAGTCATCAGTCATCAGTTGTTGGCACTTGATATTGAACCCGCCCAAAAACGGGTAAAATCCCCCGACAATCCTGATAGGAGATAGCAAAATTTTAGACGAAGGTTCAATCTCCCAGATTCATTTGTGGAGTAAATCTAAAATCTAAAATCTAAAATCGACTGATCCGCGAAAAGCAGATAACTAACAAATGCTTTCCTGACGGCTAGCAACTAACGGCTAATAACTAAAAACTAACAGTCAACAGTCAACAAACAACAGTCAACAAACAACAAACCATGACTTACTTTCGCCGGCGCGTTTCGCCCATCAAACCAGGAGACCCGATCGACTACAAAGATGTCGATTTGCTCAAAAAATACGTCACAGAACGCGGTAAAATTTTGCCCCGCCGGATTACCGGTTTGACGGCAAAACAGCAGCGAGACCTGACCAGAAGCATCAAAAGAGCAAGAATTGTAGCTTTGATGCCCTTCGTAAACCAAGAAGGTTAACAGGATTTGGGATTTTGGGTTTTAGATTTTGGACTGGGAATAAGACTTGCGCGAAAAGAACGTCTTTCTGTCATTAATAGTGCAGCAAGAAGGCAGCGAAATAATCGCGAAATAGGGTTAAGAGTCTCGGCAGCGCAAGTCTTAATCACAAGTCAAAAGTTAAAAAATCAGCAAAAAAAGAACAACTTTTTAGATTTTAACTTTGCAAAATTGACCAGAAAAATTGCCAATATCCAAAATCTAAAATCGCAAGCTCGAAACTCGATAAGTGGCTACTGTAAAAATCCAAAATCTCAAATATAAAGCTGGCAAGTGGAGAAGGGAACGTTAGTAGAATTTAGAGTGCACGGCGACCGCCGTCTGGCAGTTGCCGATCGCCCCGACGGCAAGAAAAACTGGGTCGTGGTAGACGAAAACGGTCAACCGCACAGCATACCGCCCAAACAAATCAGCTACGAAGTAGTCGGAGAAACTTACAAACCCTCCGATATTCCCAAATTTCTCAAAGAAGTAGAAGCATACTCAGATCCGTCGAGTTTGGAAGTCGCTTGGGAACTTTTAGTCGGTGACGGAGAAACAGCAGATCCCGAATCCCTGGCAATACTGCTATTTTCTGAGAGTAGTCCGCCCCAATGTTACGCGGCCTACTGTTTGCTATCAACAGACAAACTGTATTTCAAACAAAAGGGCGATCGCTACGAACCGCGATCGGCAGCCCAAGTAGCCGAAATCAAACACCAGCAAGAAGTAGAACAGCAGCGACACCAAGAATCCCAAGGATTTTGGGAGCGAGTTAAACAGCGGCTGGCAGGGGAAAATGTAGATTGGGAAAATAGCGATCGAACTCGCCTCGACGCCCTAGAACGCTTTGCCCTCCTCGGAGAAGAAGCAACGCACCGTATCCCGGCCTTAGAAACTTTAGCCAGCTTACAACGATCCGAAAACCCCGAAGCAGCATTTGGGCTCCTAGTCGATCTCGGCCTGTGGAGTACCCACGAAAACCTGTTTTTGCGGCGAAGCCAAATTCCCCTACAATTCTCCGCAAAGGTATTAGAAGTGGCCCAACGCTGCCTAGAAAATCCCCCAACCGACTCCGACACAAATCGTCTCGATTTAACTCACCTCAAGGTTTACACGATCGACGACGAAAGCACCACCGAAATCGACGACGGCCTCAGCTTAGAATTCCTCGAAAACGGCCAGCAGCGGATCTGGATACACATCGCCGATCCCACCCGCTTGCTTTCCCCCGGAGACGAACTCGACCTCGAAGCCAGAAAGCGCACCACTACGGTTTACCTGCCCACGGGAATGATCTCCATGTTTCCCCCAGCTTTGGCAACCGGGCCAATGAGTTTAATTCAAGGCAAAGAGTGCAGCGCCCTCAGCTTCAGCGTCACCTTAGACGAAATCGGCGCGGCTCAAGATTACAGCATCCACATCAGCACCATAAAACCCACCTACCGCTTAACCTACGATGACGTAGACGAAATGCTGGAGTTGGGAATCGAAGCAGAACCAGAAATAGCAGCGATCGCCTCTGCGGCCAAACTGCGGCAAAAATGGCGGGAAGCCCAAGGCGCAATCAGCATTTTCATGCCCGAATCCGTCATCAAAGTCAACGGCGACGACATCAAAATCCACGTCATCGACGACTCCACAGCCCGGATGCTAGTAGCCGAAATGATGATTTTAGCCGGGGAACTAGCCGCCCGCTACGGTCAAACTCACAGCCTGCCCATACCCTACCGCTATCAGCCACAGCCCGAACTCCCTCCCGATGAAGAACTGCTGGCCGTGCCTGCAGGCCCCGCCCGCGCTTGCGCCGTGCGCCGCTGTATGCCCCGCAGCGAAATGGGCCTCACCCCCGGACGCCACGCCGGCTTGGGTTTGGAATTATACACTCAAGTTACTTCCCCGATCCGCCGCTATACCGACTTGCTGGCTCACTTCCAAATCAAAGCCCACCTGCGGGGCGAAGCCCTACCTTTTTCGGCCCAAGAAATACAGGACATTGTGATGTGTCTCGGCACCGCAGTTAAAGAAGCATCCACCGTCGAACGCCAAACTAACCGCTATTGGGGATTGGAATATTTGCGGCGCAACCCCGATGAAGTTTGGGAAGCTTTAATGCTGCGCTGGCTGAGGGAAGACAGCAATCTCGGATTGATTTTATTGGAAGATTTGGGTTTAGAATTGGCAATGCGATTTGGTCGATCGGTCGCCATAGGCGATCGGCTAGAAGTCAAAGTCACCCACTGCGATCCGCGATCGGATGTCATTAACTTCCAAGAAATGATATTTGAAGCCGCACAATAGGATTTTAGATTTTAGATTTTAGAGTGCAAAAATCTGCGTTGAAGGCTGAAACTGAGGATAAATCTCGTTTTTAGTCGAGTTTCTGACCCCCTCGCATACCCCCTACTCCCCCAGGGCGGTTTCATTCTCACCAAAAACATGAATTTTGTAGGGGTAGTGCTACCCCTACTCCCCGTGCCTACCCCGCCACAGACGACTGCACAGGCGTTTGGGACATGGGGGCAGCCACGGGGGGCTGCCCCTACAAGAGAATGAAACAGCCCTGCCTACTCCCCCTTGTCAAGGACAGTGGGGTAAAAAAGATGATGGGTTCATATCTAGTCCTGTAAAATAATCGTAATTCTTGTGTGGGCGGGCTCACCCCAAGTTGTAATATAAGCCAGAAATCCCCTAAACCCGCCCCGACCAAAATATTGTGGTCGATCGACTGGACATAATATCCGATCCCAGACAGGTAATACTTTTGACGTTAAATTGACACGCTTTGCTATCTCCTCTCTTCCTCCGTGTCCTCTGCGTCCTCTGCGGTTAATAAAAAAAACTTCAGCATTGTAATAAAAATTGGAAGTTTTGACCGCAGCCTAGTAATCTAAAATTTAAAATCGCAAAATGCCCAATTCAATTAGCCAAGTTCAGCCGCCGCTGGAATTCATACCCCCAGCCTACAACCCGCTAGTGATGCAAGGTTGTAAGCAAATACTCCCCTGGTGGCTGCGATTTCGGACGAGTATCAGCCACGTTCAAGCCGAAAACGTCGAAACCCTCGCCGAACTATTCCACCAATTTCAAAATCAGAAAGTTCGCTTCTTGCTAGCCTTCCGCCACCCCAACTCAGACGATCCCTACTGTTTGGGACAACTAATTTGGAAACTCGTTCCCCAGGCGGCGCGGGCCAAAGGCATTCCCCTGCAATTCCCGGTACATTCCCACTTTATCTACGATCGCGGCATTCCCCTGTG
The DNA here is from genome assembly GCF_036702415.1 of Microcoleus sp. D3_18a_C4. NCBI lineage: Bacteria > Bacillati > Cyanobacteriota > Cyanophyceae > Oscillatoriales > Microcoleaceae > Microcoleus > Microcoleus sp. D3_18a_C4. Next base: position 46,820 of record NZ_JAUBTI010000037.1, read on the forward strand.
GGCCGGTGCGGGAGTCGGCTGGTTGTATTCTCAACTGGGTGGCACTCCCATTGTTCGCGGTAAGATCGATCGCGTAGGATTGCGATCGGCCCGCAATTTATTTGCCAACAGCCAATTCCCGATCGCCGCCGCCCCAGAAGGCGCCACCAACGGTCACAATGAAATCGTTAGCCCCCTCGAACCGGGAATTGCTCAAATGGGCTTCTGGTGCCTGGAAGATTTGCTGAAAGCCGGACGCACTGAAAAAGTTTTAATTGTGCCGATCGGCATTCAATACCGCTATGTCAACCCACCTTGGCAACCCCTAGAAAAACTTTTAACTCAATTAGAAATTGATTGCGGACTGCCACCCTTAGAACGCACCGACATCGCTAATTTAGAGACGGTCAATCCTGATTCCGAAAACCAAAATCACCAATTCCAATATCTGCGCCTTATCCGACTGGGCGGTCATTTGCTAGCAGTGATGGAAGAGTTTTACAGCCGTTTTTATCATAAAACATTCCCGCCACAAATATCTATTTTAACATCGTTATCGCTCCCAGAAAAAACGGCAAACGATTCTGGTAATGAAGTAATGATAGCTCGACTGAAAGCTTTGTTAGACGTGGGTTTGCAAGTAGCAGAAGAATATTTTAATTTAAAGCCCAAAGGCAGTTTAATAGACCGCTGCCGCCGTCTGGAACAAGCAGGCTGGGAGTATATTTATCGAGAAGATATCAAAGATATTGCAGCACTTTCTCCCTTAGAAAGAGGATTAGCCGATCGCCTCGCTGAAGAAGCAAGTCTTCGGATGTGGCACATGAGACTTGTAGAAAGTTTCGTGTCCGTCACCGGCAGGTACGTCGCAGAACAACTGACAGCAGAACGTTTGGCAGAAACAACTTTACTGCTGTGGGACGTACTGGCTCGCATCAAAGGGGGAAATCCTTTCGGCCGGCCGAAGTTGGGCAAACAGCAGGTACAAATGACCGTAGGCGAACCCATATCAGTGAGCGATCGTTGGGAGGGATATCAAACCAGCCGCAGGTTAGCAGTTGCCGAACTCACTCAAGACTTGCAATCAGCTTTAGAAGCAATGATTCAATCTTAATTACTCAGATAAGGAAGAGCTTCCAGGGAAGAAGGAATATATATTTTTCTTCCCTATATTTTTATGTGGCGAATTATAAACAGATTGTTATAGACTTTTGGAATAGGTCTAATGAACCGCAAACCCTCGCTCGACCATGAACTAATAAAAATTAGCGATGACTAACAAACCTATCGATTTGTCTACTAACTCAATTAAGGTAAAACTGCTGAATAATTTAGCGCAGGAATTGCTCACACCGCTCACTTCTGTCCTCGGCATGGCAAGCGTGTTGAAACAAGAAATTTATGGCCCCTTAACGAGCAAGCAAAAAGAATATATTGACGTGATCCAAGACAGCAGCCGCTCTTTGCGATCGCTAGTTGAAGAAATTTTGGAACTGGCAGAACTAGATGATTCCGCTTTCACCTTGAAGCGAACCGCAGTCGATATAGAAACTTTGTGCCAGCAGGTTGTGACAATCCTGTCGTCGGTGGCAAGTAGACGAGAGCAAGAAATTAATTTGTCCGTGGGGCCCGGGTCGCGCATCTGGTTGGTAGATAAAGATAAGGTTCAGCAAATGCTGCACCACTTAATTTTTAGCATTATTCAATCTGCTGGGGCAGGCAGCGTGATTCGAGTCCACGTTTCTCGGAAAGAAGAGGGTATCAACATTGGAGTTTGGGTTTTTCATCCTTGGTTAGGGGAAAGTTTGCCCCATGCTAAACTCTACTCCGACTACTTGTTGAAGGTCGGAGCGGGTAGCGGTTCGCCCTCGAACTCCGAAACCCACTCTCCCGGAGAACCGCAACTCCCGACACAGGGTTCGCAGCGATTAACGCTGGCGTTTTCTGAGTTGGCGGCTTTGGCGGCGCAGAATGCAGAGGATAGTGCACCGGTGTTAGCTGGTTACGGGGCGCGGGAACGCTTGGGGCTGCTGCTTTGCTGCCAATTGGTGGAAATTCAAGGCGGTCAACTCTCAATTCAAGGAACCCCGGAATCTGGATATCGCTACGTGCTCTGGTTGCCCTGCACAAATGCTACGGAATTGTTGGAAGGCTAAAGAAGGAAGAAGGAAGTTCGGCAACGGATTTTCTAACGGATGTAACGGATGGAAAGAAGAAGGAAGATGAAACAAGTCATTTGTTAATTAATACTGAGATGTTGCACCATTCTCAATAAGGCTTTTATGCGCGGGCTCGCGTGCCCCGCCCACAAGAAATTTATTCTGGGTGGAGCCGACCCCAAAAGCCTTAATCGAGAATGGTTCAAGATGCGAGTTAAGCTGAGGCGCATCTACATTTGACAATCAAATTCGAGCAAATTCTTGTGGGGAGTAGGGGCCCTAGCGTGTCGCCCGCCCAAAAATACAATTTAGATGCGTAACAGCTTACTACCAATTGTCGATGCTTTTAGACTCAATTCCCAATTCCCAATTCCCAATTCCCAATTACCAATAATCAATCTAAAAATGAATTCAGTTTGGCAACAATTAACTCTGGCAAATTTGCCGCTCTCTCAGTGGCAAAGTAGAAGTTATTTATTCAATTTGGCGATCGGCTCTTTACGCAGTTGGCGGCAGAGTAGCTGGCTGATGCAGTGGGCAGAACCCTTGGGTTTTGTTTTGCTGGCCTTGACTTTCGGTTTGGCGCCGTTTGTAAACAATGCCTTGGTGGGGGTGTTGATGGCGGCTAGCGCTGCATTTTGGGTGCTGCTGACTGTTTCGGACGATCGCTCGATCCCCTTCACGCCGATTCACTTGCTGGTACTGCTGTACTGGGGGATTGCCACCGTCGCAACGGCGATGTCGCCGGTGAAAGTCGCCGCTGCTACTGGTTGGAGCAAGCTAACGCTGTATTTGCTGTTTTTTGCGCTGATGGCTCGGATATTGCGAGATCCCCGTTGGCGATCGTGGTTAATTGCCGTATTTTTGAACGTCTCTTTAATTGTCAGTTTCTACGGCGTGCGGCAGTGGATTGACAAAGTGCCGCCATTAGCTACTTGGAACGATCCGACTTCTACTCAAGCCAATGTCACGCGAGTTTACAGCTTTTTGGGAAATCCTAACTTGCTTGGTTCCTATTTACTGCCGGCCATTGCATTGAGCGCCGCCGCACTTTTTGTGTGGAAAGGATGGGGAACAAGAATTTTAGCGCTGACGATGCTGGTGGTGAATTGTGCGTGTTTGCGCTACACGGACAGCCGGGGTGCTTGGATCGGTTTTGTGGCTCTACTGGTGGTATTTTTAGTGCTGCTGTGGTACTGGTACAGCCCTTTGATGCCTCGGTTCTGGCGAACTTGGGCGCTGCCGCTAGGGTTAGGAGGTTTGGCTGGGGCGTTAATTTTAGGAGTGGCTTTAGTGGAGCCTCTGCGCGATCGAGTTTCGAGTATGTTTATCGGCCGAGGTGACAGCAGTAACAATTTTCGGATTAATGTTTGGACGGCGGTGATTGACATGATTCGCGATCGGCCAATCCTCGGAATTGGGCCGGGAAACACTGCTTTTAATAAAGTTTATCCGCTTTATATGAAGCCGAGATTCACTGCTTTGAGCGCTTATTCTGTGCTGCTGGAAATTGTGGTGGAAACCGGTTTTATGGGTTTAATGTGTTTCCTGTGGCTGATGACTGTCACCGTCAATCAAGGTTTGTTGCAGATCAAAAATCTGCGGGATGCACAATTTAACATCTCTAATTTAGAGGAAGAATCCCGAAATCCCCAATCTAAAATCCAAAATCTAAAATCGAATCACGGGTTTTGGTTGATTGGGGCGATCGCAACTTTAGCCGGCATGATGGCCCACGGTTTTGTCGATACAGTTTGGTACCGGCCAGAAGTTAATATGCTTTGGTGGTTGATGGTGGCGATTATTGCTAGTTTTTACAGCAACTCGCACCAACAGCAAGATTCAGCTTTGACGGAGGGCGAGTAGATAGAATTGCTGGCGGGGATTTTCTCCCCGCCCGGTGTGGATTCCAGCAATAGCCGATACAGCAATGATTAGGAGTTATATAGCAATCCTAAATGATTATACTCGTTACCAGCCTCTGCCTGGTAACGCATATCCGGAGGAAGAGCCTCCATAGTCTGGGCCGAGGCAGAGCCTCGCTTACATCGGTTCCCAGGCAGAGCGTGGAAGTTAACCAGTTATTGAAACTGATGCGAGGATTGCTATACCAGTTCAAAAAAAGAATGCAGCTTTATGCAAGCTGCAAACCATTATCGCCATAAGTTATTTCCAATTCTTCAATTCTTAATCTCAAATCTCAAATGCTATAAGGTGCGGACCGCGCACCCTGCATACTTACTACTACATACTACATACCTGTTGCTGTAAAGTGGTGATGGTACACTCTACAAAATTTATTGAAAATAACTCTTATTCTTCGCTCTCTGGAGTCATGATGAATCTCGGACACGGATATTTTCCACCATCTTTATCTCTGCACCGCCGCCACGTCGATTGATTGGAGTCGAACGGCGTTTCGACTAATTCATTAACTGTAATTTTAACAGTCGAAGGAGTTGGCAGTGCTGTTGAGGCTTGACTTAGCTCCAGTACCGTTATAATTGCCAGTATGGTTGATGAAAACAAAACTGTGCGTTTCATTTATTTGTTTTTTCCTCGTTTAATCGTTGACGTGCCATCCCTATCCATATATCCTCATCGAATTCTTGAGAATCCGCATACTTTAGACAAATTTTCCACTGCGGTAGCGCTGCCTTAGTATTTTTCATCTTTTCTAGGACTTGCGCTTTTAAGCAGTAAGTTGCTGGCCCTTCACTATCAAGTTTAATCGCTGCATCCAGATGTTGCAATGCCTCTGAATATCGACCCTGTTGCAGGCGAGCCCATCCCAAGTTTTTGAGTAAAGAATATTTTACTCGATCGTCCTCAGCTAATTTCAAACCTTGCCACAGGAAGTGAACGGCAGCCGGATAGTTTTTTTGATCGACTATATATAACCTAGCCAGGTTGCTGTAAGCAGCAGGCAGACCGAGTTTTGCAGCTTGCAGATATTTTCCTCGGGCGCATTGTAAATCTTGCACCTCTTCGCAAAGCCATCCTAAATTGTAAAGAGCTGTTCGGCTTTTTGGATCTACCCTGAGCGCTAACTCATATGCTTGTTGAGTATCAGCCAATCGATTGGCTTTGTAGTTTTCAAAGGCGATATTATTAAAAAAAGATGCCAGTTCCGGCCTCCCAATTTTCCAGCCGCCAAAGCCTACTGCTAGGATCAGCAAGAAGGCTCCCCACTTCGAGTTGTGATGCTTTTTTGCTGGCTCTTTCATGGCATTGAAAATGTTAGCTAATGGTGTCATTTTTAGCATTTTTTAACTTGAGAGTTGAGCGATATTTTGTTCGCCAGATTTAATTGCCACCCTAATGGCCTCATAATCTTACGAAATGACTCAGGTTTGAGCCCATTTCTGATAAGAGTTTGTCAGTCCACAGCCGAATGCTTGGGTAATGCTCCCACTACCCAGAGGTATTCGAGCATAGGTTAATCTTTCATGAGGCTCCACAAGCCATCCGGATATTTTCAGAAAAAAGAAGCGGGAAGCAGGAAGAAGGTAGAAGTGTTCCCATTGCCTAAGTAATAATACTTAGTCAGCGGTCAGTCGATCGACAGTATGCAACTTTATGAGGAGATACAGCGTATTCCACGTTTATGAAGTGTAGGAACTTACCCTGGGCCGTGTCCCTACCGGGAGCGAACGAGCTGGGGTTTAGTTCCTCAACCTGGAATCTTCTATAAGATGGACTGCGGTGAAATAACTCTAATTAAGTTTGTAGTGACGATGGAAGTCCTAAAAATTCTCAACGGGGTATATCGAACAATTTTATGATGAGTAATTAACCGAACTCGATTTAAAATAGCCAATCATTAATGAGCAATCACCAATCATGAATCACTAATGACTCCTGACTAATAAACATCTCCATAAATTAACTTTCAACCTTCGAGTAGCAAAGATTTTAGTTGATTTTTCGGAGATGTCTAATGACTAATGACTAATGACTGATGGCAGGGGAATTGTTGACTGTTGACTGGGGAATTGTTGACTAATGACTAATGACTACTGACTAATGACTACTGACTAATGACTACTGACTAATGACTAATGACTAATGACTAATGACTCTGACTAAAATTGCTTCATCGCTCTTTCCATATCCCGCTTGTCTTCGCGTTTCTTCAAATCTTCGCGCTTGTCGTACAGTTTCTTCCCTTTACCCAAACCGATATCCAGTTTTACCCAGCCGCCTTTCAAATACATTTTTAACGGCACTAAAGTCAAGCCTTTTTCTTCGACTTTGCCGATTAATTTGCGAATTTCCTGCTTGTGCATCAGCAATTTACGGGTGCGGCGGGGTTCGTGATTAAAATAGTTGCTAGCACTTCTCCAAGGCGAAATGTGAACGTTGATCAGCCACAGTTCCCCGTTCCGAACTAAGCCATATCCGTCCCGCAAATTTGCTTTTCCTTCCCGAATAGATTTGACTTCAGTTCCCTTCAACTCGATTCCCACTTGGTATGTCTCTATAATTTCATAGAGATGGCGCGCTTGTCGGTTATCGCTAACAATTTTGTATCCTGGGCTTTTTTCGCTCATTTTTACCTCCGCTAAAAATAATTATTATAACGCTAGCTTCTCTGTAGAGAAAATTGAAGCTTGACAAAACTTAAATAATCGGTCTGGACATTACCAATTTGACTGAGCTAAGATGTCACCAACGTGAATGTCAAGCGGTATCATGCAGCGCACCAATATCACTGATTCTGCAATTCCAGATTCTGTTACTCCTCATCCTGCTGTTTATTTGGTTTGGCTGGCTCCTTTTTTGCTGGCGCTTGCTTGGTTTTGGGCCAATATCTCGGCTGTTAAGTGGCTGTTATCCTCGTTTGTTGAGATACCCACACTGTACAAGATAGTAATTGGCTTTCTGATTGTAGCATTAGGAGTGCGATCGATTGGGAACTCGGATCGCCCGCCCGGATTTTCGCCCCATTTCGTTTTGAGGCGAGATCCGCTGCTATTGATGTTGGGTGCGGGTATTTGCTCGATCGCCCTTCAGTACATAATTGATATCAAACAAGTTACTGTCCTGCTATTTATCCTCGGAACTTACGGGCTGTGCGGCTTATTGGTAGAGCAGAACTTTTGGCGAAAAAACTTGCCAGTTGCGGGCTTGCTGGCTTGTATTTTACCATTCAACAGTCAGTTTAATAGCGGATTAGGTTTGCCGGCGCGAGTGCTTACTGCTCAGGTAGTAGAACAGTTGCTCTCAATGCTGCACGTTGGGGCGATTTCTTCTTACGATATTATCGTTTTGGAAAACGGCATCGCTCACGTGGACGTGCCTTGTAGCGGCATTAAAACCCTCTTAGTGGGAACGCTCTTTTTGCTAGCTGCTACCTGGCTGGAAGGGCGTAAATTGAGCTTAAGATGGCTAGCAGTCGGCGCGGCTAATCTCTTAATGTTGGTATGTGCTAACACTGCGCGGGTTGCCGTGTTAGTCCTGGTTTCAGAAGTGTTTAAACAGCCCAACATAGCACAAATTATGCACGTTCCTCTGGGAATAGTCGGTTTAGTATGTGCTTGTTTTGTGACGTGGTTAATGCTGCAACGAGTACCGAAATTTCAGCCAGAAAAAACCAGCGGTATTTCTGCCAAACCCAACTCAGAAATTCTGCAAAATCACCCTTTAGCCAAACCAGGAATAATTGCAGCAGTCGCAGTTTTGGCAGTAATGGCTCAACTGTCTCACGTAGAAACGGCAAAAATGGCGATCGCACCTTTAAGATTGCCTGAATACATTAAATCAGAGTCGATTCCCCTGAATCCTAGCGAACAAAAATTCTTTGGCAACTATCCAGACACGCAAACACAAAAAATCAGATTTGTCGCCGGCAACTTGCGCGGTTCCATGCTCACAGTAGCGAGCACATCCTGGCAAACTTATCACGCCCCCGAATTGTGTTTTGTAGCAAGCGGAATTCCCGTCAATGGCATAGAAAAAAAACAACTAACTCCTTCAGTAACAGCGCGCTGGCTGTCTCTCAAAAACAACCAATTATCAGCAGCATACTGGCTGCAATCTGCACAGCTAACTACAGATAACTTCATGTCCCGTATCGGCAGCGACCTCACCCACAAAAACCACAATTGGGTGCTAGTTTCCATTTTATTTGACAGTTCGCTACAAGCCGAGAATCAGGAAGTAAAAGAGTTTGCGAGTAACGTCTACGATACCGTTAAACAAAGCTTACAAGGAGAAATAAATGAAAATTAAACAGGTGTTTGATGGAGTTTTTAAAACAATTTTTTGGCTGTGGAATTTGACTTTTTTATCGATTGTTTACTTGGGAATTTTGCCGATTATAGGAGTGCCATTAATTATGGCGACAATCGAGGGCACTATCCCGCTAGAGTTTTCTTTGACGATGGCAGCTACGATCGCAGTACCCACTGTATGTACTGTAATAGGAGCTGGGCGTTTCGGCAAGCAACCCCTACAGCTAATGCGTTGGTTTTACGGCGTAGAAGCACCGCTATTTTTGCTGTGTTTGCTCCGCTTGTTCCTGCTGCGAGAACTCACCCCAGCTAGTTCTCAAATCATCGCTACTATTGCTTTGTGCATTGCAGCATTTTCAGTGGAAATGCTGTACGGATATCTGGGTAAAAGAGAAAATGTTCAAAATATTTTCGATTCCCAGAATTCCCATAATAAACAGCCTCGTTTTTTCAGGTTAATCGGAGAAAAGCGAAGTGCGTGGCTGCAATTAGGATGTCACAGTTTAATGGTAGTAGTTGGCATTTGGGCGGCAACGTTGCTGATTTATTACGCTGTACCTGTGGCATTGTATACACTTTATGGATTCTTCACTGTAGTCATTGAATTTTTCAAGTTTACATGGGTATCAGCATTTTGGGATATGTTTAGATACGGGGCCTGGGCATGGGCTTTAATTTGGCTACCCCTATCGTTTATATTGTTTGGTTTAACCTGTAGCTTGTTCGTTGTCATGCCTTCGCTGTACGGCTTTCTCTACATTCATTCCGGGCGGAAAATATGGCAGAGTTTTGCTGCACAATACGGGAAAAATAAAGCGCTAATCGGAAGTTTGGGAGTCATAGCAGCTTGGCTGGCTATTTTCTCGGCTTTGCAGCAGCAGCCACAAGTTGCAGCGCTGAAAATGCTGGCGACTCCCCCCGCAAATGACACGGTTCGCCAAACTTTATTAGCCAAGTCTGATATGATTCGATCTGGCTTAGTCAATGCTTATTTGTCGCCTTACCGCTACCTGAGCACTGTGGGAGAAAACAACCACATTTATGAGATGTACAAAAATAGTTTGAATTTGCCTGACGGAGCGGCTAAAACTTTGCAGAACAGCTATAATTTTTTAATGTCGCCGTTTTTGTATCAAGGCTCTAGTGCTGATGTAGAAAAAGCTGAAAAACTCTACGGCGAATTCTTCGATACGGAACTGCAAAAAGGCGACACCGAAGCAGTAAAACACGCGGTACAGTCAACCTCAAACCAGGAAGAAGCTAAAGCTGGTTTGCTGAATGTCAGTGAGGAAAAAGTGTGGTTGCAGTCGCAAGAAGTGACAGTCAAAGAAAACGGCGACTGGGCTGACGTTCAACTCTACGAAGTTTACAAAAATCAAACGCCGAACTTGCAAGAAGTATTCTACTACTTTTCCCTGCCGGAAAGCGCCGCAGTTACAGGAGTTTGGCTGGGAGATACTGGGGATTTAAACAAACGTTTTGTATTTACGGTATCGCCTCGCGGTGCGGCCCAGCAAGTCTACAACCAACAGGTAGTAGAAAGAGTCGATCCGGCTTTGCTAGAACAAATTGGCCCCAAACAATACCGCTTGCGGGCTTTTCCAATCCCGGCTAAACGAGAATTTATCCAAACAGAAGGGCCAACGGAAATGCACCTGTGGCTTACTTACAAAGTTATGCGCCAGCCGCAGGGTTGGGCTATGCCTGTTTTGGCTGAAAAACGCAACATTTTTTGGAACCAAAATACTCGCCGCACGATCGCCGGGAAAGATGTAAAATACAGCGGTAAAGAAGCAAGAGAAACTTGGCTGCCACCCTTTTTGCCCGCAGTCGCACAGCAAGCGCTAACCGCGCAGCAGGCGCTTCTACCGGGAGGAAATATCATTTCGGCTAAGCCGTTGGCTGATGCAAATTACTCGTTACCCCAAGGCAAGAAATTTGCAGTTATTCTCGATACTTCCCGCAGCATGGCGGCGGAAAGTAAGGAAGTAAAAGAGACTTTTGAATGGTTGAAAGCTAATGAAGCAGGCAAAAATACTGTTGATTTGTATGTCGCCAGCGCTGCGGGAATGCCACCTAAGTTTGTGGAAGATGTACGCAATTTCGATGCGACAAAGGTGACATTTTATGGTACGATCCAGCTCAAAGATATGCTGCAACAGTTTGCACAGTTGCGGGGCGATAAAAGTTACGATACTGTATTTTTGGTGAGCGATCGCCACAGCTACGAATTGTCAGACGATCGCAAACTTAAACTTTCCATCTCTTCACCCCTATGGACAGTGCATTTGGGAGGTTTGCCCCCCGGCTACGACGACGCTACTTTAAAGGCTATTCAAGATAGCGGTGGTGGAGTTGCTACGGATATGAAAGAGGCGATGCAGCGAGTAGCAACAACAGCAGCTTCGGGCGAATCTACAGTTAGCGTTGTTGACGGCTATGCTTGGAGTTATGCCAAAATCCCGCAGTCGAAAAAAACCGCAAAATCGGCGGCAGTTGCAGAGCCGAAAAATGCCGGAAATGAAGGCTTTAAACCGATAGCTGCGCGGCAGTTGATAACTGCACTTAGCAAGCAGAAAAGTTCAAATCAACTGACGCAACTGGATGCGATGCACGCAGTAGCTAAAAATTTCAAAGTGGTGACGCCTTATTCTTCGATGATTGTGTTAGTTAATGACGCGCAAAGGGAGCAGCTAAAAGCAGCGGAAGCTAAGAGCGATCGATTTGACAGAGAGGTAGAATCCGGTAAGGAACAGTTGAGTAAGCCGAATAATCCTCTGAATGTTTCGGGGGTTCCTGAACCGGAAGAATGGCTACTGTTGACGGTAGGTGCGATCGGGCTTTTGGCGGTTTTCCTCCGCCAGCGGCGGGCGAAAATGGTAGGTTGAAAGATGGTTCGGCGGTTGAAACCGCTCCTTGTCAAACAAAGTCTGCCTCCGCAGACTAAGAGAGTGAGGGGGTATTTAACCCGGACTTGATATCAAATATTAATCTACAGTCGTCTTTAGACGACTTTAGCTATGAGACAGGGGTTTCAACCCCTGTCGGACTTAGCTAAGGAATGAGAATTAAATAACTTCCACAAGATTGTGGGATGGGCGTCCCGCCCGTCCAAAAAGGACGGGCGGG
>NZ_JAUBTI010000038.1:0-54538 GCF_036702415.1 Microcoleus sp. D3_18a_C4
GACGCTCGCACTGTAAATGCAAAACTGAGATGCTCCCCATCCCACAAACTTGTGGAAGTTATTTAATTCTCATTCCTAAATTGATCCTAAATCAGGGTTAAATACTTCCTCGATCTATTTGTTTGAGACGGACACGGCGCGGTGCTTTTCGTCGTGTCAACTTAAGGTAAAACCCATAGTCCGGCAAGGGTTGAAACCCCTGCCTCAAAGCGAAAGTCCTCTCAAAGAGGACTAATGAGTTAAGAATTCTTCTTCTCAGTCCTCTGAAGCGAGGACTTTCGCTATAAGCCCCGTGGAATTCATTCCCTGGCGGACTGCCGGGTGAGCGGGAGAACTGGCGGACTAAAAGCTTAAGTTGACACGAAGAAGGGCAGTGCCGTTTCCCTACAGATATCGCCTACTCCGCCTTCGTTTACCCCACAGCCACCTTAACCGCACCCCCAACCAACTGCTCGTAATCCGCCAACAACCACGGAGGCAAACAAGTATTCGCCTCCTGAACCCGCAACTGTCCAGGGCGACAATACAGCATCGCCGCCAACAAATTATTCACAGCTTTAGGCGTTCCAAACCCTTTACTCAACTCAACAACCAACGAGTTAAAAAACTCGCGATCGCTCTCATGCAGCGGCTCGTTAATAAACCCGCTGCCCAACATTGCTTTGTAACCCTTGCCAAAATCGCTCCGGTACAAAAGTTCCAGTTGTTCCCCGGAAACGCTCAGCCATAAATCGGCAATTTGCTTGCGAATATGCCGCAAATCTGCTATTACCAATTCAGCCGTCGGATCGATTTCATAAAAATTGACCGCAGCAGTTAATTGATTGAGAAACTGCGGCAGATAATCTTGTTTGACAAGTGGTTTTTCTGTTGTCGCGAATGCGCTCTCAAACACCTTTTCGTAATCTTCAAGCAACCACTGCGGCAAGCGGGTGCGAGCATCGGGAACCCGCATTTTACCGGGTACAAAATACAGCATCGCCCCCAGCAGAGCATTGATAGCTTGAGGCTGCACCAACCCTTTGCTAATTTCAGTCAATCTCTGCAAAAACTGCTGTTCGGCTTCAGTCATTGATTCTGCTTGCAAGCCACATCCGAGTATTGCTTGATATCCCTTGCGAACCTCTCCTCGGTAAAAATTTTCTAGTTTCTCTGAAGGAACAGTCAGCCAAAAATCTGCCATTTGTTTTCTGATTTGGCGGAGTTCCAAAACAACCGATTCGTCAGACGGATCGATGCGGTAAAGATTGACGCATCCTAACAGTTGATTCGCAAATTGCGGGGATTGAATATATTGAGCGAGCAAGTCAGAAGTAGACTCAGACTTGACGGTGGCTTCCATCTCAAAAACTTGTTCGTAATCCCCAATTAACCAGTGCGGCAAACGGTTGCGAGCGTCGGGAATTCGCATGGTTCCCGGCGGGAAATACAGCATCGCGGCAAGCAAGGCGTTGACAGCTTTGGGATGCACTAATCCTTTGCTAATCTGGGTTAATTGCTGCAAAAACATTTGTTCGCTTTCTATCATCGCTTGACGTTGAAAGCCGCTCTTGAGCAGGATTTTATAGCTGTTACCTGAAGCGCTTTTGTAGGCGGTTTCGAGGTTTTCGGCGGGAACGTTCACCCAAAAATCAGCGATTTGTTTGCGGATTTGACGCAGTTCAGATATTGCTGAGATGTTTGAGGAGTTTCGTTGGTAAAGGTTGACGGTGTTCGAGAGAATCTCGTCGAAATCTGGCTGCTTGGGAATGCTATCCTGTAAGTTGTGCGATGCTTCCAGGTGGCTGGTTTGCCAGTTGCCAAAGAGTTCTTGGAATAATTTGCCGATCGCCCCAGAGTATGCCACACTGTCAAAACAAGCCGGATTAGCTTGCATTTTTTGCTGAATTTCCTGGCGTTTTTGCTGCCGCAATTCAGGATTAGTGCCCAGGGTAACGGCTAGTTGAATGTAAGATGCTTCGTCATAAGCAATTAAATCAGGCATTTGCAGTTCGCGCAGCATCGCCGAACCTTGGCGGAACCGCAAAGCATTTCCTTCCACAACCACCGCCGGCAATCCTACTTGCAAAGGATCGATTAACGATGTTGCCCCAGCATACGGATAGGAATCTAGATAAACATCTGCTAGCTGCAAAAATTCTTTCACATCCGCGCGACTAGGCAGTTGTTTTATGAAGCGCAAGCGGTTGTTATTGACGCCGTATTTAGCGCAGACAGCGTTCAGATTGTTGACAAAAGGTGTCGCTGGATAGGTGCGAGTCCAAGCCGGCCCGAAGGGATATAAAATCAAGATTGAATCGGGTACAGCAGCTAGAATTTTTACCCAACTCTCCCTCAACTCCGGCAAAATTTTGTAGAAGTTGGCGCCGGAGATAAAAACTGTTGTATTGTCTGAAATCCCCAGACTTTGGCGGGTAGGTTTAACTGTAGCTATTTCCGATTCGGTTGCGTATTTGAAACAAAAACCGCTGCCTTCGAGAACAGCCAACTGTTCGCGATATTGTTCTTGATAACTAGCATCCGGCGCGGTAAATTGGCCTGCGATGTAGTAATCCATGTGCCGGATTCCGGTGGTTGTCGGGGAACAGAAAGATGTCGTTTGTACCCGCGCTAAACGGTGGATTGCTAGTGAAGTCAGCGGTTTGTTAATAGCTGTTAAATTCGTACCGAAAAACAGGATATCTAAGTCGTCGGCGCGGATTGTTTGGACTTGCGATGCAAAGTCTTTCGGGAGTGCAACCAGTTTGTCGGCGCGACTTTGACAGTATTGTTCTAATTGGTGGCCGCTGGTGTTGAGTGCGTACAGGTATATCTCGAACTCGTTGCGGTTTAAATGCTCGAAAACCGGGATGGTAGCGAAGGTTTCGGTTTGTGGCGTGAAATGGTCGTTGATGATGCCGAGGCGGATTTTTGTCCGATTTGGCGATCGCGCCGGGAAGATACAATCAATGGAACTACCGCGATTTTTGAGCGAAAACTCAATAATTTCCGCCCGTTTGGTGTAAATATCGCGCAGGTTTGCCGTGGCAAAATACACCGGGATAAAGTTCGCAACTTGCGAGAAAAATAAGGCAATATTTTGCCAAAGTTGCGAATCGGGATTGGTGAATATATTGCTATGAATGTAATTCACCCAGCTCTGCATAAATTCATAGTAGTTGTCTGCTTCTCCAACTGTTTGAAACAGGTTGGGACTGCCCAACATGAATTTGAGATAGTCATTGGCAAACCAGTTGGGAATTTGAGCGCGATCGTACTTAATCTGCCATTGATCTGCACGTCGGTAAAGCATCGCTGCTAGCAGGTAATTGATGGCTTTTGGGTCATTAAATCCTTTGGCAATATTTGCAGCTAATTCATTGACAAAACTCTGTTCTGCCTGGGTTAGCGGTTCATCTTTAATGTCGCTCTTCAGGAGTATCTGATGTGCCTTACCTGCATCGCCGGCATAGGCATTTACCAGTTGATCGGGGGGCAGATTCAGCCAATAATTGGTAAGTTGCGTACGACATTGGCTGATGTTAGCGAGGCTTACTGGGTTAGACTGGTCTTTTTGATACTCTCCCAAGTATTGAGATAGCGAATTTAAAAGTTGCGCTATTTTGTTTTCGGGAACTAATTCATCAGCTATTAAGTGCCTATGTTGCTGCAAAATTTCCTCTGACCAACGGACTTCTTCGGGTTGGTAAAGTTGAGAGTGCAGGTGAATAATGAGAGCTCTCATTAAGTATAATTTTGCGCGAACGCTAGCCATTTTTTGGGTTCTGCTAGATCCGTCACCGTGCTGCCTATAATAGAGATAAGGCTTAGGTAATCGATACCCTAACCAGCCTTTTTCATAGGCAGAAACCCAAAATTCCCAGTCTTCACATCCCAGCTTCATCACTTTTTTCAACCCGCCTACTTCCTCGAAAATTCCCTTTCTAAATAAAGAACTAACGGGAGCTTGATTGTCTCTCAAAAACCGATTGGGATCGAAATCACCGTGGATCACTAAATCACAGTTGGCTCCGAAGTGCTGCATATCTGTATAGACAAAACCCACCTGCGGTTTTGCTAATAAAATTTCCCCGCACTCCTCTAGAAAATTCGGATGAATTCGATCGTCAGCATCTAGGAATAAAATAAACTTTCCTGACGACTGCTGAACGCCAACATTTCTCGAATCAGCGGGCCCCGTGTTGGGTTTATCTATGAGGCGAATCGATGTTTGAGGATACAGTTGAATTAAATAATTTGCGAAGTTGCTGGTATCATCCGTGCTGCCGTCATTGACAATTATGCACTCCCAGTTTTGATAAGTCTGACTGACAACACTTTCAACAGCTTCTCTGACATATTTTGCGTGATTGTAGCAGGGGATAATTACGCTGATAAGTGGCTGTGCGGGTGTGCGATAAGGTAACGCATTCAGTTCCGAGGCAAAAACCGAGACAGGAACCGAAGAAATATGTACGATCCCTCGTTGGCGGATGCCGTATTCATCCCATATTTGGTAAGCTTCTTGCTGGGATAATTGCGATCCATGTTCCAAACCTTGTTGATTTTTATAGTACAAACCGAGAATTTCGGGCAAGTGTACCATATTTTCGGTTTTGCCAATCCGCAGCCAAAATTCGTAATCGCCAGCCACAGTCAATTCCGATCGGAAATAGCCGTATTTTTCGTGCAGCGATTTTCTCCACATCGGTTGGGAACCAATAATGCAGCGCCTTTCGAGTTCGCTATAGTCAAAGGCTGGCCAATTCCAACGCTTGTCTGCTTGGGTTTTTGCAAAAGTATCGTTAGCTGTGTTGGTGATTAATTGGTCAGCATAAACCAGACTTACTGGGGCATTTTCATCCAAGTATTTCGCCATGATTTCTAGGGCATCGGGGCGGTGTCTGTCATCGGTATTAGCATTAGTCATGTAAGCTCCGCGCGACAGCTTAATGCCTCGATTCCATGCGGCATATAATGTTTCGCGGTCAGAAGTGCGATCGTACACAATATTCGGATATTTCGCTTGAAATTCCCGCACAACCGACTGTTCATTTTCTTGGGAACCGCTGTCAATTACTATGATTTCGAGTTGACCTTTTTTGTACAGCGTTTGCTCTACCAAGTCCTGCAAGCAGCCGCGAATAAATTTTTCGGAATTGTAAGTAGAAACGATCGCAGATACTTTAAAAGCCGACGGGACAGACTGGGATCGCTCAACGGCAGAGCGCTGTAAATTGATTGGGTCGCTAGTTTCATATCTAATTCTCTGCTGATTTTTGTCAATTACTTGCACAGCTTGCACAGCGACACTTGTTAGTTCTGCTTGTAACTGATTGGGATTATTTGACAGCATTTCCTGAAATTTCCGCGATAAATCAGGCTGGAAAAATCCTGTAAAGTGAATTCCCATCTTTTGCCAAAAATCGTTGATGTAATTCACCGGGTGTTTGATATGATAAGCGATCGCAGTTTCTAAATATTTGACAGTCAACCCTTTTTGCTGAGCCATCAGCGGTATCCACAAATCCCACCAAGGAAGACCTAAACAGAATTGGGAATCAGGAAAGAGTTTTAATAATTCCTTGTCAAAAAAGAAGAAATCAAATCCCTTAGCGTAAATTTCTCCTCCTGCTAGTTCGGAAGAATCAACATCAGTTCGCGAACCAAAAACTACGGCATTTTCAGCCTGTTTGCATATAAATGAAATCAAATCGCCATCGGCTTCCAAGCGGATATCTGAATTAACAATTCCGCATATTTTTGTACCGCTATCGCGCAAATAAACAAACAGATCGTCAAGATACACTAACGGTCTTCCAGCCTCTGCCCGCGCATCGCGTTTTACCTCATGAAAAGTAACATTTTCATAGATGGGCTGCAATTGGCTAATTTCTTCCCGGCTATTGAGCGAAACAGCGTCAAATCCAAGCGATCGCCAGCTTTCTACAGCCGCCCGCTGATTTTCTATATTTCCCGGTGCAATACTCGTTAATATTGCTACACTGTTCCTGTTGTTTCCCGGCGATATCCTCAAACTAAAATTATCAGTAGATTGAGGGCTGACTGTGGTTTTGACATAAAAAGCATCCCCCCAAGATGGATGAGATGGAGAGGCTACTGCTACTCGTTGAAAGCCATAAACCCTTAGAAAATCATCCACTTGGTCGATTAACGCGCACCCTTCATACAGTTCTTCGCAATTAACTTCTGTACTGATTGCATCAATATATTTTAGAGTTTCCTTCGCCCCTTGCAAAGCCAAAAGTTCTGCACCTTGAATATCAATAACCAGGATATTAAACTCCGATGAATCCAGTCGGCTTTCTTGCAGTAGCGAGTCAAGAGTTCTCGACGGTACAGTTACTTGATTAACCTCCACCATCCCGGGGTAAATTTCCTTGTGAAGCTTTAGCGGCAGAATGCTGCTGCTCATATCGTGGGAATTCACCCGCAAATTAACTGTGCCGTTTTGGTTGCTGACAGCACAGTTTGCCAGCCACACATTAGGTATCCCTGCTATATTCGTTTTTAACCTTTCAAAGACAGACGGATTAGCTTCCACAAATAGCACTTTTTGGGCGCCCATCACTTGATATTCCTGTATTTCTTGCCCTTCGTGAGCGCCTATGTGGAGTACACCTCGCGGGGCAATAGAGTATTGCTGGCAAAGCTTCTGTAAGTCGAGATACCCAGAAGTGAGAGCTACTTCATTTGATAATTTAATGTCCATTGTTCTTAATTATTGTTATTTGCCACCAGTGAAAGCCAAAATTAAGACTTTTGTTAACCGTCAATCTTAAACTTTGACCTTTTACAGGATTATTTTATGGAGCGCCCAAGCGCTGACGCTTAAACTTTTTGAGTTGTTCCCTGTTTGGAAACAGGCACATCGTCTGCCCTAGCCTGTGCGGTATCCGAGCGATCGCACTGCTATTTCTCCAAGGCTTATTCACAGTTATACGCCAAATCTTCTCCCTAAACAGGAATGGTGGCGATCGCCACCACTTTTGATAATCTTGACAAATTATGCCTTATAGTGTATGAAGAAACCCAAAAATTAGGACAACACCCCAATCTCGTGACGACGCCCAGGGCTGTTCCGTTCCCGCGACCTCAGACCGCCACAGCATGGCCGGGATTCCTCACCACACAAAAACAAGTTACAATTACGTTAAGATTGATGAACATAAATAAAAATTCCCAAATCGCAGGGACTAAAAATTAGGAGGATCGACCTCGGTGAATAAACGGTGGAGAAACGCTGGCCTGTACGCACTGCTGGCTATTGTAGTCATTGCCTTAGCAACGGCATTTTTTGACAAACAGCCCCCAAGTAGGGAAGTTTGGAAGTACAGTCAATTCATTCAGGAAGTCGAAGGCAAGAGAGTAGACAAAATAAATATCAGTTCCGATCGCAGCAAAGCCCTGGTCACAGCCCAGGACGGCAACAAGGTACTCGTTAACCTGCCCAACGACCCCGAACTGATCAACATCCTGACCAAAAATAACGTAGATATTTCAGTTCTGCCCCAAAGCGACGAAGGCTTCTGGGTAAAAGCCCTCAGCAGCCTGTTCTTCCCGATTCTGCTTTTGGTGGGACTGTTTTTCCTGGTGCGGCGCGCGCAAAACGGGCCCGGCAACCAAGCCATGAACTTCGGCAAATCCAAAGCTAGAGTCCAAATGGAGCCGCAAACTCAGGTGACTTTCGGCGACGTGGCCGGCATCGAACAAGCCAAGCTAGAGCTCGCAGAAGTCGTGGACTTCCTGAAAAATGCCGATCGCTTCACCGCAGTCGGAGCAAAAATCCCCAAAGGCGTACTGCTGGTGGGCCCTCCCGGAACTGGCAAAACCCTGCTCGCAAAAGCAGTGGCTGGAGAAGCAGGCGTTCCCTTCTTCTCGATTTCCGGTTCAGAATTTGTGGAAATGTTCGTGGGTGTCGGTGCTTCCCGCGTCCGCGACTTGTTTGAACAAGCTAAATCGAACGCTCCTTGTATCGTATTCATCGATGAAATTGACGCCGTAGGTCGCCAGCGGGGCGCTGGTTTGGGCGGTGGTAACGACGAACGGGAACAAACCCTGAACCAGTTGCTGACAGAAATGGACGGCTTTGAGGGTAATACTGGCATCATTTTGATTGCTGCCACGAACCGCCCCGATGTACTCGATGCGGCGCTGCTGCGTCCGGGTCGCTTCGATCGCCAAGTTGTAGTCGATCGCCCCGACTTCGGAGGCCGCCTAGAAATTCTCAACGTTCACGCCCGCGGCAAAACTTTGTCCAAAGACGTGGACTTGGAAAAAATCGCCCGCCGGACACCCGGTTTCACCGGTGCGGATTTGTCCAACCTACTCAACGAAGCAGCAATTTTAGCCGCCCGTCGCAACTTGACCGAAGTCTCGATGGATGAAGTCAACGATGCGATCGACCGCGTGCTCGCAGGCCCGGAAAAGAAAGACCGCGTGATGAGCGAAAAGCGCAAAACCTTGGTAGCTTACCACGAAGCCGGTCACGCTTTAGTCGGCGCGCTGATGCCCGATTATGACCCCGTGCAGAAAATTAGCATTATCCCCCGCGGCCGCGCTGGCGGTTTGACTTGGTTCACACCAAGCGAAGATCGGATGGATTCTGGCTTGTATTCTCGGTCTTACTTGCAAAATCAAATGGCGGTAGCTTTGGGCGGCCGCATTGCTGAAGAGATTGTCTTCGGCGAGGAAGAAGTAACCACCGGTGCGTCGAACGACTTGCAGCAAGTGGCAAGAGTAGCGCGGCAAATGGTGACTCGCTTCGGAATGAGCGATCGGCTAGGCCCTGTAGCTCTCGGTCGCCAACAAGGCAATATGTTCATGGGTCGCGATATCATGGCCGAACGCGATTTCTCCGAAGAAACCGCAGCGACGATCGACGATGAAGTGCGTTTGTTGGTAGAACAAGCTTACCGTCGCGCTAAAGATGTACTCGTTGGCAACCGCCATGTCCTTAATGCTTTGGCAGATATGCTAGTTGAAAAGGAAACTGTGGATGCTGATGAATTGCAAAATTTGTTAGCTAATAGCGATGTGAAAATGGCGACTATTGCCTAATTGATTTTGGATTGTGGATTTCGGATTTTGGATGGAATCTAAAGTTTGAAATCAATAATTGGGGTGATTCTGGGATTGTCTGGAATCTCCCCGATTTTTTTATTGGTGCGATCGATCGATTTTAGATTTTAAATTTTGGATTTTAGATTTAATCTAAAGAATGATATTATGTCCGGTCGCTTCGCCCGAAATCAGGTAGGGGCGGGTTCACCAATAATATCGGCCAATAATTGACAATCTCAAAAACCCGCCCGGCCGGGATATTATGGTCAATCGATCGGACATGATATCAGACATTCAGCATACCTTTTTCCAGCAGCTAGCGCTTAAATTATTCCCAGGGAAATCTTCTTTCATCTTTTCTATATTCAATAATCACACAGTCCTCAACATCCTCCCAGATATCGTCTGGGTACTGGAAGTCAAGCAGCACCACGACTTTTTTAGCCTTGAGACTCAACTAATATCAAATCCGTTGGCATCGTCCTGTATTCATCTCTCTCTTCCCTTTCTCTGTATCCTCTGTGTCAAGAGCGGTTTCATCATTCCGATACAACAGGAATTGATATAACAACTGAAAGTCTGTCGGTTCGCCGCATTCAGCCAGCACGTCAGCTCAAAAATCTCTGTGATTTTTGAGGTCAACAATTGCAGCGGTTTTGTTGCCTAGATTGTCCGTTAAAAATTGAACGCCGTGCATATTAGACCTCTTGCAAAAATAATTAGGACGGGCAAGATGCCCATCCCACAAGAAAAAATAACTCTTGTGGGATGGGCATCTTGCCCGTCCCCTCAATTGAGGAAAAGGATTTTTGCAAGAGGTCTATTGTAAATTGCCATATATCGAAGTTAGCAACCTGTATTAAAATTAGATGCGAGTCAGAATGATATGAGTTTCAAATTTGGGATATGCCCAATTTAAAATCCTTCGACGGAGCACGCCGAATTCTAAAATCTAAACTCTAAACTCTAAACTTGTATGAATAATCAATTTTGGTTGACACTACTAAAAAAACACCGCGCGATCGCAGTCATCCGTTCCTCCGAAAAGGAACTTGCTTGGCAGATGGCATCATCGGTAGCAGCAGGAGGAATCCAGTTTATTGAAATTACGTGGAATACCCACAAAGCTGCTGAATTAATTGCCGAACTCCGCTCCGAATTCCCAAATTTTAGTATTGGAACCGGCACTTTATTAAACTTAGAAGAGTTACAGCAAGCAATAGACTGCGGCGCTCAATTTCTGTTTACTCCGCACACCGATTTAGCTATGATTAAAACAGCAGTTGACGCCGGAGTGCCGATCGTCCCCGGTGCTTTTTCTCCCACGGAAATTGTCACCGCGTGGCAAGCAGGTGCTACCTGCGTTAAAGTGTTTCCGATATCGGCTTTGGGAGGCGCGGCTTACCTGAAAAGCCTGCAAGGCCCCCTGGGAAACATTCCTTTAATTCCCACTGGCGGGGTAACGCTGGAAAATGCGAAAGTATTTATTGACGCGGGGGCGATCGCCGTTGGTTTAGCCGGAGACTTATTTCCTAAACACTTAGTGGAAAATCGCGATTGGCGGGCGATCGTCCAAATTGCCCGAACTCTCTCCCAAAACTTAACAACTTGTTAAGTCCAGTTTCCAAATCCAACATTTCAAATCTACAATCTAAAATAGGACAAGCCAATCTAAAATCTAAAACCTAAAATCTAAAATAGTACGAGGTGTGAGAAATGAACAGCATTATCAACTCAACTTACTTCCGTCGCGCTGGAACTTTCTGTGCCGGCTGCGCCCTCACTTTTGCTACATTCTGCGGCGGTTCAATGACCGCATTTGCCAGCGAACAGCACAACATAATTGCCAATAAAATTATGCTGTTGCAGCAATCCAGCGAACGCTGGATTGAAATAGATTTGTCAAGACAAAGGTTAATAGCTTGGGAAGGAAATACACCCGTTTACGCGGTGATTATTTCCAGCGGCAAATCATCGACTCCCACCCGCACGGGAACCTTTGCCGTTCAAACCAAACACCGCGTTACTAGAATGACTGGGGCGGACTACGACGTGCCCGACGTTCCCTATACAATGTATTATGACGGAGGCATGGCAATTCACGGCGCTTACTGGCACAATTTGTTTGGCAATCCCGTTACTCACGGCTGCACAAATGTAGCTGTCAATCACGCTAAATGGCTATTTGAATGGGCCTCGGTGGGGACGCCTGTGGTGGTGCACAAATCTCAGGTTTAGGGAATTGGGAATTGGGCATCGGGCATCGGGCATAGTCGAACATTATTAGAACTTATGCACCGGTGGTCAGAAACCGGGTTTTTTTGCGAAATACTGCGTTACAAGCCGTATATTCGGTCAAAAACCCGGTTTCTTCGATTGGAGTTCATCAGTTCTGGTTTTTTTAGCTTGCTGACTTTACTGCTGTTTTTATACTAATTCTCAAAACTCATGCCACAGTATCTGTAGGGTGCGTCGCCATCAAAAATCTTAAAGAATATCCACAATCTTTGAGCGACGCACCTTACACTCAGGGTGAGCGTAAACAAACCCACACTCATCATTGTTGCAAGACTTTAGATAATTGGTATTAACCACAATCCCAATTGTATAAAACTTTACTAAAGTCTAATTGTCTGAGTGCTAATTCATCAATAAAAAAGTTACCTATACCCACATCTCCCCACATGATATCTACGGTATCATTGCAATCGCTATCCATTTGGAATAACAGAATGTCTGACTTGTGTTCCCGATCGCATTTACTGCTATATTCTCTAACATCATTTTGTACAAAATCAGGATAACCACCTATTTTATGACCACAAAAAGACCCTATTTTTAGGTATTCATCCTCTATTTCCTGATTCATAAATAACTCATCAATTTCCGAGCCTAAAATTTCGGTACATTGGTAATCACTGGTACTAATCGGCGCATATTTTTTAGTAAATTGTAAGCTGCAACAGCCTGAGATAGGAAAAAGTTCGGGTTCCGGCAAAAAATCATAATTGGTAATGATGTTTTCAACTTTGAAGTCTGGCTGAGGAAAATACATTATTTTGAATCTGTCTTCGACTGTGGGATTATCTACATCGGCGGAATTGCCGAATTCTAAACCATATGGTTCATCGTCGGCTATATAAAACTGCAAAATCCCCCGATCGGGAAAACCATCTAAAGGCGGTATTTCATCAAAGTTGAGTTGCGCTAGCAAAAATAAATATTTACCGTCACAAGTTTTGGGATATTCAAAGCCTTTAGGTAAATAAGGAAATCCCCCAAATTTACTCTGCCACCAATTAACGTCATCATTATTCTGGGTTTTAATTTCGATGTAAGGTTTAATGGTAGCTTCGATTCTGTCGCGATACTTTTCTAGTTCGGGAGAGAGTGGAAATTCTAGTTTGTAGTTCATCTGCTTTTAACAATTTGTTTTGAACGCAATCAGTAGGGTGCGCCGAAGCGCACCTTACCTGTAAAGTCTATCCTTAACTTAGCTGCACCACGGGTTTATCCTCTAACAAAGTTTCATTTGTCAGCAAATCTTCCACGGTAATTCGCAAAAAGCGCTGTTCGTCAACGCGGAACAAAACTTTTATGCGATCGCTCCCCGGATACCCAGGCGGCGTCAATTGCGCGATGCTGCGTGCTCCGTCTTTGTCATTTAGCGGCTGTACCGATGTTTGGCCCGCGAGTTGGCGAGTAATTAGCCTGTCGCCGTCAAAATATATCTCCGTGCCACCAGTTTCCGCTCCCAATTCGCCGATAATTAATTCTATACTTGGCTGACTTTCTAAAGAAGCCCCCAAGACTAATTCTACCGGTTCGCTCATCGGATAAGACTGGCCGGATTTAATTAAACTGTGCCAACTGTGGCAATTTTCGCGGCGGTTCCAGTAGCGAATTCCGTAACTGTGATAGAGAAAATCTTTGATTTCTATGCCTTGACTCAGTTGCAGAGCACCTTGGGCGATCGCCTCAAAGGGTTTGTCGCAGCGAATTTTTGCCGGCTCAAAATATTGCTGCACCCAACGCCCGACAGCGGGAATTTGTACAGTACCGCCAACTAGCAAAACTGCGTCGATGTCGCCAATTTCTAAGCCTTGGCGCCGCGCTTGCTGCAATACTTGATTCATGCACTCGTCCAGTTTGTCAAAAAACTGATGTTCACCGAGGATAAATTCAAAACGAGATCGGTCTAATTCTAATTCGTAACTCTCAAAATTTTCGTCATCAAAATAAACCTCAACTGCCTGATTCACTAAAGACAACTGAATCTTTAACCGTTCTGCCAATCTCGTTGTAATCGGAGATTTTGCCAGCCCTTTTGTTTGAACAAAATAGTCAACCAGCCAATTATCAATATCAGAACCGCCTAAATTTTGTCCGGCTTTAGCCAAAACACGGGCAACTTTTGTTTTTTGCGCTGAAGATTCAGCTAATAGCTTTTCGCCCCACTTAAGAATAAAACCGAGGGGCTTTTTGTTGGATGAAGCGTCCAAACGCACCAAAGAAAGATCGAGTGTGCCGCCTCCGAAATCAATGACTAACAGATTTTCGCGATCGGCTAAACCGTAACCCAAAGCAGCCGCCGTAGGTTCGTCCAACATCCGCACCTGTTCTACTTGCAGAGATTGAGACACTTTGCCCAACCAATGGCGGTAAGCTTCAAAACTATCTACCGGCACTGTAAAAATCAAAGAGTCGATCGGCAAAGGCACTTCGCGAATTGAGTTTACAATTTGGCTTAAATACCACTCACCTACTTGTTCAAAAGTAATAAGTTTCCCGTCAAGTTCCGGCACGAAACCCTGAACTGAAGTGCCAATTCCCCGCTTAAAATTGCGAAAAAACCGAGAATCTCCACTCAAATCCCGGCCTTTGTCGCGGACTTGCTGACCGAGTATGACTTTACTTTGAGCAGCGTCCTCAACGTAGAGTAAACTGGGAATTAGGGGCGGATTTTGAGCCGAGATTGCCGACAATCCCGGTAATTTCAAAGTTTCGGGCTGCTGGAGGGCTTGATTCCAGCGAGCGACGACGGTGTTGCTAGTTCCAAAGTCAATTGCGATCGTCATTCAGCCAAAATACACAGCTACTAGGGATTAAATTATATTATGGTATTTAGAGCCGCAAATACCAACATAATATTATGACTGAATCCACTTTCTTTGAAACCGAGAACGAAGAGCCTGTACAGGGAATTACTCAAATTGCAGTCTGTGGCTACAAGTCTATTTACGAAGAGTGCCAGATTGAAGTGCGATCGCTGACAATTCTAGCCGGTGCCAACAGTTCTGGTAAGTCTAGCATTATGCAGCCGCTATTGCTGATGAAGCAAACGCTAGAAGCCCCTTACGACCCCGGTGGTTTGAAACTTGACGGGCCTAATGTTAAATTTACATCAGCAGAACAGATATTGTCTAAACTGTCTCCCGAAAAATACAGGGATGAGTTTTCTGTCAGGCTGAATATAGATAACGATAATTTTTTGATCAACTTATTTAGAAAGCAGCCAAAGCACGGAATTAAAGTTTTTAGAGCGACTTACTGTATTCCTAATTATAACAGTGGTGAGACTATTACTATATTTCCCGGAATGCAGCATCAAGAATTGGTGAAAATTCTTCCCGAATATTATGCTCAATATTACAATTTATTGTATGATAATATCGAGATAAAATCGGCAGGAGTGAGCGTGAGTAATGTCCGATGTTTTTTAGATTTGCAATTTGGCGACAGTCTGTTTGATTCACCCTATTCGGCAAATTTCTCCAAACATATTCGCCGCATAGTCCACGTTCCGGGGTTGAGAGGCAATCCAGAACGCACCTACAATACCGCAGGAGTTAGCAGTGAATTTCCGGGCCTTTTTGAAAATTATCTTGCTAGTATAGTTAATTACTGGCAAGAAACAAAAGACGATCGACTGAGCGAGTTGGGTCAAGCTTTAGAGTTCTTAGGACTTAACTGGAAAGTTGAAGCCAGACAGATTAATGACGTACAAATTGAACTGCGAGTAGGTCGTTTATCCCGCAGCGGGAGTGCAAGCGATACTGTTAGTATTGCTGATGTTGGCTTGGGAGTATCGCAAACGTTGCCTGTTTTAGTTGCCTTGCTTGTAGCAGAACCAGGACAATTAGTTTACCTAGAACAGCCGGAAATTCACTTGCATCCTCGCGCTCAAGTTGCTTTAGCACAAATCTTAGTTGATTCTGCAAATAGAGGTGTGCGAGTAGTTATAGAAACTCACAGCGAATTGCTGCTTTTAGCAGTTCAATCATTAGTTGCCGAGGGTAAAATATTACCGGATTTAGTAAAACTTCACTGGTTTAAACGGCGCGACGATGGTGTTACAGAAGTCAGCAGTGCCGATTTAGACGAGACGGGAGCTTTTGGAGATTGGCCTGAAGATTTGGGCGATGTTTCTTTGCATCTAGAAAACCGCTATTTGGATGCAGCAGAAGCTGTTTTGTGGAAACGTTAACATGGCAGATAAAGTTTCTAAACGCCTGGTAATAGATGCTTCTGTTGCGCGTGCTGCTGGTGGAGAAGATGCAATTTATCCCATATCGGTTTACTGTCGGGATTTTCTCGAAGCTGTCTTGGATCTTTCTCACCGAGTTGTGATGACTCCAGATATTAGAGATGAGTGGAACAAACATCAATCAAAATCTGCTCGTATATGGCTGCGCCGGATGGTGGCCAAGAAGAAATTATGTCCCTGCGATATCGCGGTAGATAATGATTTGTGGTGTCAAGTAGAAGCAATAGCCGAGAGCGATAAAGAGCGGGAAGTAATGGTTAAAGATTTGCGGTTGGTGGAAGCTGCGATCGCTACCGATCGCACAGTAATTTCACTTGATAACAAAGTGAGACAAAGTTTTGCTAAAGTAGCAGTAGATATTGATCCGCTTAAAGATATTATATGGGTAAATCCCGCCCAAATAGCAGAAAAACCCCTTGATTGGCTGCAAAATGGTGCTGAACATGAAATAGAACGATCGCTCGGATTTCAGAAAGCAGACAACTGAGTAGATTTAGAGTAATTCCGGGTTAGTAGGATCGTCCGTGCGATCGCCATTTTACCAATTTTTCGTTGCCACAAAGGCGAGCCACTTTTATAAGCGGCACAAAACTCCTACCATTTTATATTTTAGATTAAAGAATTGGGAATGACTGACTGCATAAGGGTTTGGATCGCGGGCCTACAGTTGCATTTTTTTTTGAAAGTGGTATCACCTGTCCGCCGCCACAAATTTTTTACCTTTGATATTAATCCAATTTTCAAATAAATCGTGCAAAATGCTGGATATGGGCGATCGCAAAACAGCACTATTGGCTCTAACACTGCTTGTCCCTGCGGCTAGTATTGGTATCATAGCAGCCTTGTATATTACCCCTGGAAGCTGGGGACAAACACTGTCAGTCTTTTGTCAAGTTTGGTTGTTGGTTTTTCCGATCGCGTGGTCTGTTTTTGTCGATCGCAAAAAGCTGCGTTTATCCCTGCCCAAGCGCCAAGAATTGCTGGCTGGATCTATTTGGGGAATATTCATGTTTGCGGTAATTCTGGGTATCTATAGCCTTTTTGGTCAGCACTGGATCGATCCTGTAGTTGCTAAAGAAAAATCGTACCAATTAGGTATTAGCAGCGCTAATATTTACTTAATTGTTGAAGCATATTTTGTGCTAGTTAACTCGCTGATTGAAGAATTTACTTGGCGGTGGTTTGTCTGCAACAAGTGCGAGATTCTCATACCGAGCACAAAAGCAATATTTCTGAGTTCGCTATTTTTCACGCTCCACCACATTTTTGTAATAGCAGCTTACAGCGACTGGCAGGCTGTGCTCTTAGGCTCCTTAGCTGTCTTCGCCGCCGGGATAATTTGGTCGCACTCTTATCTGACTTACCGTTCGCTTTGGTCGAGTTATATCAGCCACGCGATCGCAGATTTGGCCTTGGCAATTATTGGTTGGCAAATCCTCTTTAACTAGCTGCTTTTTCAGCGACTATCGTCGGCAATTATACAGTAAAAATTGACACTTTTCCCAACTCGTTCTCCCGACTAATATCTCCCCGCATCATCTGACAGAATTTCTGGGCGATTGCCAATCCCAAACCCGTACCGCCGTATCGGCGAGTAATAGACTCGTCCGCTTGCCTAAAAGCTTGAAATACTCTCTCAATTTGCTCTGGCTTGATTCCAATTCCAGTATCGCTGACTGTGAAACTAATCCATTCTTCAGCAGCCGGAATATCCTAACTCGGCTATTGACTGATGCTGTGCAATAATCGAACGTTCATATCTTCCCACCGGCAGATGCTTTCCGTTAAGGCATCTGCTTTAAATTCTAGGTTTTGTTTTGCTTGCGATCGCATAATTTTAGCTGCATGAAAACTGGCCAACATATCGCTACAAGCATCGGCGGCCCGGCCCCCAAGATCGCACCGATTGTCATCTGGAATTGCCAACTTAGGAAAAATTATGCTTTCATAACATCCAATTTTTTGCGAAATCGTTTGATACATACCACGAAGCTGCTGCTACTGCTTAGGAGTTAAGGTTTGCAGGATATAGGGCGATCAACCTTGAGTATTCCTTTGATCTTTATAGGGTCATTTGATAATTTGCTGCTGAAGTTTTGTTACGGTTATTACTTAGACTGGAATTGGCAGGAACGCTACATATACTCTGCCCCGCAGTAGCAGTCTCTTGTGGCAACTTTTTCAGGCGATCGCCTTTTATTAACACATTTAAAACTCAGGCAGCTAATTAAATTTATATCGGTGAAACTCTATGTTCTGTAGCACGATTGGGCAACCTATTTTTTCAAACAGTGGACGCATCAACCAGGTTTTTTCAGGAACATACGACAAGTGAGGGCGAGGGATATCGCTTGAAAAACAGGGTTTCTCCCCTCTTTCGCGCGTCCCAGACGCTGATTCGGGCGATCGCGCCCCTGCAGGTATCTGAGAAAACCACCATCTCTGAATCTTGACCAAATAGGATATTATGTCACGCAATACCGACAGTAGCGTTACCAAAAAATCACAGCCACCGATCGATATTTAGATGTGTTATAGCGATGGGAAAATCACCATTCTCAAGGTAAGAATTTCCCTCTTGAATGCAGTATAAAATTTGGTCAAAGGCGATGTCAATATCCTGCCTATTGTTGTTAATGCTACCTTAATCCCCACATTAAAAGTGGGCTGATATTCGGTTTCCCGTACATCCCTGTTCGTTGGATAGTAAATGATGTTATGTTTAATAGAGGGTGTTGTCTAGCTTGGTGTTTGTCGCGAAAAAAGCTCCTATTTGATGAGGTATCCATCTTCGGGAGGAACTTTCGCCGATCGGTCACTTATCCCTATAGGAACTGTTTCGCGATCGCATCAATCGTTATTATCAATCCAATGACAGTGAAGTTTTGGCAGATAGATGTTGGGGTGTTGCGAACAGTCACTCGGTTGGATTATATGTAAACACCAGGAAAGCGGTAATTAATATTCACCCGCCCCTCTTTCCTTTAGGACTCTAAAATCAGCGCTGGTAGCAGCGTCGTAAGCGAGTCGGAGTCTTCAGCGGGACTTAAAAATGAAAATCACCTTTGTTCTTCCTACTCTGTCTCTGACTGGTGGAATACGAGTAATATCTATTTTCGCAGAACGTTTGAGAAAGCGAGGACACTCCGTGTTCGTCATCTCTGTACCCCACCCCCAACCGAGTATGCGCCAGCAAGTCAAGTCGCTGCTGCGGGGACGCGGTTGGATTTCCCCACCTGAAAACGAACCCTCATTTTTCGATAACTTAGGTGTAGAACAGAAAATTACCGATCACTACCGCCCGGTAGAAGACAAAGATGTACCTGATGCTGACGTAGTAGTTGCAACCTGGTGGGAAACCGCCGAGTGGGTAGCCAAACTCTCTCCCAGCAAAGGAGCCAAAGCTTATTTTATCCAGCACCACGAAGTTTTTGACTATCTACCTCAAGGAAGAGTAGAAGCAACCTGGATGCTGCCCATGCACAAAATTACGATCTCTCAGTGGTTAGTTAACCTAGCTTGGACTAAATATGGCGATGACCAAGTTTCCTTAGCTCCTCCTACCGTGGACACCAAGCAATTTTACGCCTGTCCTCGCAACAAACAATCGGTTCCTACAGTTGGCCTAATGTACTCTACAATCTACTGGAAAGGAACCGACATCGCCCTCAAAGCTTTTTCCCTAGCAGCCGAAAAGATCCCCAACCTGCGTTTGGTTGCCTTCGGTACAGGAGCCCCCTCCTCGGAATTGCCCTTACCGGCCAATGCCGAGTATGTAATTCAACCCGACCAAGACAAAATCAAAGACTATTACAGCAAATGCGATGCTTGGCTGCTGGCGAGCCGCTCAGAAGGCTTCGGCTTGCCCATTATCGAAGCGATGGCGTGTCGCACTCCCGTCATCAGTACCCCCGCAGGCGCTGCTCCTGAAATTTTGAGCGGCGGTACTGGCATACTTGTAAGACCAGAAGATCCCGAAGAAATGGCAAAAGCCATAGAGCGTATCTGTCAGATGCCAAATTCCAAGTGGCAAGCCATGTCCGAAGCCGCCTATGCCAAGGTGAACAATTATACTTGGGATGATGCCGCGGCTCATTTTGAAGCGGCATTGAAAGTTGCTGTAGACAAATCTAAGCAGCGCGAGGTTAACATAGATTCCTTTTCTCCCTATGCCGACCCAGTAGTGGCAAACCCACCAATTCCGGTTTGCTAACTCCAGCCATTTGAAATTCGGCGCTAGCCACTCGCTGTGGGGCGGGATTCTCAGCAGAAACTCAATATCGTTTGGTGGGGTGCTTCTGCCAAAACTAAAATCGCCCATATCCTGTTTTCTACCCAGCAGTCTAGAGACGAATTCTGACTGCAGCGACGAGGGAATACTGGTTATAAATTGATCTGCCAAAATCTGAACCAGAGGGCAACGGAGGTTTTAAGGCTGGCTCCGTTACCGGTTAAACTTGTCTTGTCGTCAAACATCTGCCCATTTGTAATTGGGAAAAGTCCCTGACGACAAAGTAAGATCGGCTTGACTATCAAGTGACGATCCCTCCTGCAGAAAGCCGCACCCCCCACAAAAGGCAAACAGAGGCTGGTAAGTGCGAAGTTTTTGTTATGGAGGAGTTTTAACCAGTATCAATCTTCAGCATCTACTCATGAAAATTACTTTTGTCCTTCCTACCCTTGGTCTTACAGGTGGCATGAGGGTGTTATCTATTTACACAGAACTGCTGCAAAAGCGAGGACACAAAATATTTATCGTCTCTCAACCCCCGTGGCAACCGGCTTTGATCCAACAATTGCGCTCGTTGCTGAGGGGTAGGAGTTGGGAGTCCCCTCCCAAGACACCAAAGTCTCACTTTGATAAAGTGGAGGTCGAAAGTCGAGTTCTCGAAACCAACCGCCCAATTACCGATGTGGACGTACCTGATGCCGATATTGTCATGGCTACTTGGTGGGAAACTGCCGAGTGGGTGGCAAAACTCTCTCCCAGCAAAGGAACGAAAGTATATTTTCTCCAACATTATGAGGCTTTTGACTACCTACCAAAAGGTCGAGTAGAGGCAACTTGGCTGCTGCCGATGCACAAAATCGCTGTGGCCCAGTGGCTGGCCGACATAGCTCGGAATAAATACGGCGATTTGTCTGTATCTCTCGTCCCTCCCAGCGTGGACACCAAACAGTTTTACGACCCCCAGTCGCGAGCGAAGCAGCCGCGAGGCAAGCAATTAGTTCCCACAGTCGGGATGTACTATACTACAACTCCTTGGAAAGGCTGCGCTCTGGCCCTGAAAGCTTTCTCTATAGCTGCTGAAAAAATTCCTAACCTTCGTTTAGTTGCCTTTGGTTCCGGCGATACTCCTCCTCCCAATTTTCTGCCCCCGGGTACTGAGTATAATAAAGCACCTACTCAAGACCAACTAAAAGAATTTTACAGCAAATGCGATGCTTGGCTGTTTGCCAGCAGCTCCGAAGGCTTCGGCTTGCCAATTTTAGAAGCTATGGCTTGCGGCACTCCAGTCATCGGCACTCCTGCTGGTGCGGCTCCGGAACTACTTGCTGGCGGGGGTGGCATACTTGTCAAGCCAGAAGACCCAGAGGATATGGCAAAAGCGATCGAGCAGATTTGTCACTTGCCTGATGCCGAATGGCGCGCAATGTCCGAGACTGCTTTGGAGACGGTAATAAATTATTCTTGGGAGGATGCAACTAATCTCTTCGAGGCGGCACTATACACTGCTTTGGAACGTCAAGCACAATTAACGAACAAGACGTAAAATTGAGGTTGATTGAAAAGATTGGGGTTGGGCGATCGTTTAAGCGAGAATTTTTTTATCGGGCAATTTGAGTTGTCTTTCTACAATTTTACTGCCAAAAAAGACCTATGGTTGCATTAATCCCACTTGCTATGTTCGGCTTTATTCCACTCGTTTTTTACCTGTTTGTGAGGTTTCCGGCTCAGCGGGCGGTAATTATAAGTTTTGTAGCAGCGTGGCTTTTTTTGCCACAAGCTTCTTATCCCATCCCCATATTGCCAGCGTATACCAAAATCTCTGCAGCTTGCTATGGCATTTTGCTGGGGACTCTTATCTACGATACTGCGCGCCTCACATCTTTTAAGCCCGGTTGGCTGGACGTGCCAATGGTAATTTGGTGTTTGTGCCCAATTGTTTCACAAGTTAGTAATGGTGGCAGCCCGATTTCTCCGACTTTCAACCAAATCGTTACTTGGGGTTTGCCTTATTTTTTAGGACGCTTGTATGTGGGTAGTTTAGACGGGCTGCGACAATTGGCGATCGGGATTTTTGCAGGTGGGTTGGCCTACATGCCTTTTACTTTAATTGAAGGGGTGAGGGGCCCAATTCTGCACCAAATGGTTTACGGCGTAAATGCCTTTGAGGACTGGGGTCAAGCAAGGCGTTTGGGGGGGTGGAGACCGGTAGTATTTATGCAGCACGGTTTGATGGTGGGCCTGTGGATGATGACAGCCGCCTTAATTGCAGTTTGGCTTTGGCAAACTGGGACGCTCAAAAAGTTTATGGGGCGTAACATCAAGACTTTAGCAATTATATTAACTATCGCTTTTTTCCTGTGCCGTTCGACTGGCGCCTACAGTTTATTTGTATTCGCGTTGATCGTATTATTCTCTGCCAAGTGGTTTCGCACCTCTTTGCCCCTACTATTCATAATTGGATATATAGTGTTTTATCTGTACCTAGCTGCATCGGGTCAATTTTCTAGCAAAGACGTGATTGACTTCATCACTCAAATATTTGGCGAAGAACGAGCCGCCTCTCTGAAGTTTAGATTTGACATGGAAGAGATTTTGGGGGAAAAAGCGCGGCAAAGCTTTCTTTTTGGCTGGGGCGATTCCGGCGGAAACCGCGTGTACGACGGGTACGGTAATGATATCTCGGTCACCGACAGCTTATGGATTATTGCATTTGGCACCAACGGTGCAGTCGGTTTAGCTAGTTTATTTTCTTCTTTGTTACTTCCTGTTATCGTCTTTTGCCTGTCCAAGTATCCCGCCAGAACCTGGTCTAATCCCAAAGTAGCACCCGCAGCCGCCCTAGTAGTAGCCTTAACTATGTACGTGTTTGACTGTGTTTTGAACGCTATGACTAACCCGATTTTTGCGATGATTGCTGGAGGAATATCGGGTCTGGTCTTAAAAGCTCCAGAAAGTCTTAAGACCAAGAAAACCACTTCGCCACCAAGAAGACAGTCGCTGGTTCACCAAAAATCAGGATGATTTTCATGAAGGCGAGCCGCTTCACTTGAAGCTTGAAACTATCTTGCATTCCCTGGAGACAAAAACTACCAAATCTACCATTTTTGCATGAAATCAAGTTCGGAAGTTGCGAGATATTTGTCACTCGGTTAAAATTTTAATCTCATACACTCTTTTTTACATTCATTGGCCGTGCTTCAACAAGTATTAGCACGGGATGGCTTTTTTATTAAAACTGTGTTGCGAGTTGTCAACTTAAAAATTGGCTTTATACACTTTTTCTAAAACGAGCTGATTCTTTACACAATCTTTAAAAATCCTGACTGGACAGGTAGGGTGTACGAGGATATACTTAGAAAAGTATATTCACTGAAGCGCCCCAGTAGTGAAAACACGAGCCTGTATTGTGGGTTATAATAGTTTGAGTTGTAGTTTAATATAAAGCGGGAAGGGAATAATACATGAAAACAGTTAATTTATTGAATGTCTCGATAGATAACTTGTCCATAACAGAGTTGTTTGAGAAACTCGACTGCGAAGGTGGTGTCGTATTTACACCCAATGTAGACCACTTGATTAAGTTGCAGTATGACCGCGACTTCTATGAAGCTTACAATACATCTACTTATAGAGTCTGCGACAGTCAAATATTGATGTATGCCTCCAAGTTTTTGGGTACTCCTCTCAAAGAAAAGATTTCGGGTTCTGATTTGTTTCCTGCATTTTATAGGTATCACAAAGATAACGAGAAGATTAAAATATTTTTGCTAGGAGCTGCTGAAGGTATTGCTAGGAAAGCCCAGGAAAAAATTAACCAAAAAATTGGTAGAGAAATAGTGGTTGAAGCACTTTCTCCTTCTTTTGGCTTTGAAAAAAATGAGGAAGAATGTGAAACAATAATTGATGCGATCAATAAATCAGGAGCGACAGTTCTGGCTATAGGAGTGGGAGCGCCCAAGCAAGAGAAGTGGCTGGTTAAATACAGGAGCCAATTAACACACGTCAAAATTTTCTTAGCCGTAGGTGCAACCATTGATTTTGAAGCTGGTTGCAAAGCCAGAGCCCCCAAATGGATGAGCGAAGTCGGCATAGAATGGGCGTACCGACTGTTAAGTGAACCGAGAAGGTTGTGGAAAAGATATTTGATTGAAGGTCTGCCTTTTTTCCGATTAATCTTAGAACAAAAATTAGGGTTTTATAAAATGCCTTTCATGGAGAGCAAAAGCAGCCAGCTAGAATGGAAAGGTGGCTCCTAAAAAGGTGAGCCACAAATCTCTAGCGTAAATTAAGCTGAGTATCGGAGAAAGTGGGCTTGACTTCAAGGTAAGACTGATGCAATCTGTGGATAGTCCGATCGCACTTTCTCTCAAAATAATTCATTTTTGCTTTCAAGTGCAGGTAAAATCGGAAAGAAACCTTTTGTGGAAAATCCTAATTAGGGATGCAACCGATGAATCTGCCTTCTTTCTTGTGGTTGTGGAAAATAGCGGCTTGGTCAATGGGTGTTTCCCTGTTGGCTTACCTGTTGCTGGCCGTTACTGGAACGTGGATGTTTGCCGCTAGGAGTACCAAACAACCGCGCCCAAAATGGCTGCGTCCCTTTCATTTAGCCACTGGTGCGGGGATGGCGACTTTGGTAATTTTACTGCTGGGAATTGGTGTAGTCGGTACCCTAGGATACTACGGCAATTTGGGTCACTCGGCTCATTTACCGGCGGGGTTAGCTGTTGTGGCTTTGGTGTTGGTTTCTGTTGGAAGCGGGCTGCAAATTGGCCCTAAACATCCTTGGGCGCGTCCCCTCCACATCGGCACTAATGTGGCCTTGTTTGGGGGGTTTCTGACTGTGTTGCTGACAGGATGGACGATAGTACAAAAGTATTTGCCGAAAGTTTGAAACCTGTCTATTTGACCTCAAACTATACCAAATGTGCCAGGGAAAACATATATGTAAGGTGCGCCGCAGCGCACCCTAGGTTTAATTTTTTTGCGTGAGTCCGCTTTTTGTGATGAATTCTAAAATATGCTGCGCGGTAATCTGGGGCTTTTCTAAGTGGGGAACGTGCCCGCAGTCGGGTATCCAAATTAGTTGAGAATTTGCGATCGCCCTTGCAAACTTTTCCGCATCCGCCGTCCCCAAAATCCGGTCTTGTTTTCCCCACAAAATCAGCGTCTGCTGCTGAATTTGCGATAATTTTTCCCCAAAACCACCGTAACCGCCGCTTTTGGTAAACGCAATTAAAGCTTGATTCCAGTTGGGCATTTCCAAGTGCAAAGCAGCACAAGTTTGAGCGTCTAGAGAAGCCAAATTTTTATCGAAATAAGCATTGACGCTAATTCGCTGGCGAATTTTGGGATTGCGTAAAAATGAAGTTGCCAGATATCCTAAAGGAGGAATTAAAAACTTTCCCTTATTAGAACTGATGGCAAAACCTGCGCTATCTATTAACACTAATTGTTTTACAGCTTCGGGATAATTGAGAGTAAAATCAATTGCGGCTGCACCTCCCATTGAAGCACCGACTAAGATTACAGGCTGCGAAATTAGCGTTTTCCAAAAATAGTAAAGGTGACTTTCAATTGCCCTCGCGCTGAATGCCAAACCCGCCGATCTTTCTGTAAAGCCGAAACCCAACAAATCAACCGCCCAAGTTTCATTTTCGGCAGCCAGCAGCGGCAAGAGGCGGCGGAATTCAAACAAGGAACTGTCGAAGCCGTGAAGTAGCAAAATCGGTGTGTTGCCGCTGCCTTGCCGCACGTAGGTTGTGGCAATTGGCCCCGAAGATAGGGGAGTTGTAATTGCCTCCCGTTGAATGCTTTGGGCTAAGGCAATTGAGGTAGATTCTGTGAGTTGTGCGATCGATTTTGGCAGAAAACTTGCTGGCATAATTCTTGATAAATTGTGAATCGGTAGGGGCGATGCCACTCTGTCCGCCCTAACATTTAAGTATATATGCTTGCTCGATCGCTATTTTAGGAGTTGGGGCGAGTCATTAAAATTCGATCGATACTGAGTATCCCTCTGCCCCGGCTAAGGCTGAGTTTGTTAACCCGATGTTAAAATATTTTATAATTGTTGCCAATAATTCCTTTTTAATCTACTATTACCTTCCTTTGCATCAAGAAAGCCTCTGCGGTTCATTCAAAAAAACTAATTGACAAATCCAATAAAATTAGCATACCATTTACTCAAACATCTGAATATATGTTAAATAATTTTTACAATTCTTCTAAAATCTCAAAAAGAAACTGATGATAACTCAAACTCCATCCCTCAAAACCCTACCAACTAAAATTGGCGGAATAAACTGGGGGAACTGCGGCCAAACTGTAGAAGCAGGTCTGCCAAAATGGCCCGAAATTTCCGACATCTATCTAGTCTTGGCCACATAAATTTTCGTTGTCAATTGAACAGGGAATAGCAATTTCGACCTAAAATTTAAAAGTTAAAATTGCTTGCCGACTGTGTAGAGACAGCCAAAAATCCAGTATTTTTTCGCCCAATTGTTCTGGATAGAAGTGGTGAAAGAAATGCCTGCCGTCTGGACATTCCCAAAGTCGATCGCCTTTTTTCAGAAACTTAAGCCAGCGGCGCATGACAATAGGAGATACTACAAAGTCTGTCTTGCTACTGCATAACAACAAAGGTACTTCTACCCCCTCATCGGATAAATTGGTCGTACTAAATAACGAGTGAGGCGAAGGCGAAAGTGCTAAATCTTTTTCAAAATATGATACAAATCTTTGATTGATATACTGATTTTGTTCTCCCAGCATATCGCCAACCATTTGAGTTAAAATTTGTTCGCGACTCCAGGAAAAAGCAGAAAGATGTGTATAGTAATGAGCTTGCCAATTAATAGCAGATGGCAAGCCGACAGCTAAGAGTCCCAAAGAGCTGACTTTGTGAGGGTAGCGGCGGGCATACATTAAACCAATTAGTCCGCTGGTACTGTGACCGATTAGATGAATTGGGCGATTCCGCGCTTTCAAATAGTGATGTAGTAGCTCAACGGCGACATCTAAAGAACAAGCTTCATCTTGCGTTTGTTCGTATTCCCATATTTGTATTGGTACTGACTGATTTAGGTAGTTAAGGAGAGAAAGATTGAATAATTGCAAACTCGGACTGGCACTTAGCCACAGCACATCATCTGAAGTATATCTCATCACTTTCAAGGGGGAAATTGAGCTATTAATAATTTTAACTGGTTCCCAGGCTCTTCTTGGGAACCGATGTCCAAAGGCTTTGCCTCGCGGAGTAAAATTGGAGGCAGAGCCCCCCGATCTGCGTTACCAGGCCGATCCTGGTAACGAGTAATTGCAAAACCCGCCCACCATTAATCCTCGATCCCAAATTCTGTCTTGAGTTGA
Source organism: Microcoleus sp. D3_18a_C4 (assembly GCF_036702415.1). Lineage (NCBI taxonomy): Bacteria > Bacillati > Cyanobacteriota > Cyanophyceae > Oscillatoriales > Microcoleaceae > Microcoleus > Microcoleus sp. D3_18a_C4. The sequence continues at coordinate 27,213 of NZ_JAUBTI010000038.1, forward strand.
GATACCCAAGATTTTACCCGTGCTTCCGTCAGATCGGATTGGTTATCTTCATCAATAGCAAGACCCAAGAATTTCCCATCAACTACAGCTTTAGATTCATTAAAATCATAGCCGTCTACCGGCCAATAACCAACAGTTTCGCCGCCCTGTTTCGTGATTTTCTCAGCCAGAATGCCCATTGCATCCATAAAATTATCCGGGTAGCCATCTTGATCGCCAGTTCCCACATAAGCTACTTTTTGGCCGCTAAAATCAATATCATCAAGTTCTGAGAAAAAGCCTTCCCAGTCGCTTTGCAGTTCGCCGATATTCCAGGTTGGACAGGCGATAATCAGACATTCGTATTCAGCAAAATCATCATTTTCAATGCTGCCTATCTCGTGCAAAGTCACGATATCGCCACCAAATTCATCCCGAATCATTTCAGCGACAGACTCAGTTTTGCCAGTTGTAGTTCCGTAGAAAAGACCAATTGATTTCGACATGGTTACTCCGAAGGTGAAACTTGACAGGGTTTGAGATTTATTTTTTTTGATTCAGGATTGGGCATTTCCTGCCTGCAATTCATGCAAAAACAGTAGACGCGATTGTGGCAAACCTGATAAATTAGGGAGTCAAGACAGCAAGGACACTGTTTTTTCATTGGGTTAAATTTGAAAATTCATCAACCAAGCGGACTCGCTCATATCGGGGTCTGCTTCGCAGTCAATTAGTAACAGATTCAGCGTCGTTTGTACTTTTAGACTGCGCGGGATGCCGGCGGGTACAAACACAAATACTCCTGGTTTTAAAGTGACTGTTCGATCGCACACCGTGAGAGTTCCCCCTCCTTCTAAGACGGCGAGGGTTACATCTTTGGAGTTATCGAGCTCAGGTATTTCGGAATTTTTACCCAAACTCATCAGTTTTTGGCTGTCGGCGGGTTGTCCGTCGCTGATTCGCGAGGCTGACGCGGAAACTATTGCTGCTGTCACGGTGATTGACCTCCAGGTACTATTAACTTCCGGCACTTATTGCAATTTATATTCAATAAGCTACCATGCAATTTAGATATATTGTCAAGAGGCAAACATTAAGATTTGTTACACAAGGCTGTAAAACTCGGTTTACACTCAGCACAAGCAGCCCCAAATTCACACGGGGCGGTGTTTTTGGATGTTCAGACAGCGCAGCGCCAGGGCTTAACGTAAAAAATAGTTGGTAATTATTTGCAGTTACTTCTTGAAAATACGTTTGTAGTGCGATCGCCAATATAGCAATTCTCAATTGCCCGCAATAGAGTAAGGATACGGCGTCGTGCCGTCTCCCTACGGAATAGGTGTATTGCACTCAAGAGGATAAGGTGTACCGCTGCGTGCGTACCCTAAAAAATGCAATAGAGGCGGGTTTTAGCCGGATTTGTCGATCGCAAAAATCCGTCTTCCACTCGCCCCTAATGACAACAGTTAACAATTAACTGACTAATTCTTCGCCCCAACGCCAACATACATAATCGACCGATCCTCATTAATTTTGATTTTAAACAACCCAGACTTTTTGTAATCCATATAGTTAGCTAGATTAGAGGTTAGAGTTTGAGATACTTGCTTGAAAATACCCGCCGAAGGAAACACCTGCTTTCCGCGTGTAAAATCTTCCCAAAACCCGTGCATTGCTGCTAACATAGCGCCAATTTCGCCAAACATATCAAAACCTTTAATTTCAATCTTGCCAAAACCAATATCCTGCATTACCACAGATAGTTCCTCCGGGGTAATAAATTTTTCCCAATCGTGAACGCCCCGCCTAATCTCCTGCAAAATATTTTCCATCAGCCCAATCATCACAATTTGCGAGGAAAAAGTTCGGTTAATTGTATCAAAAAAGAACAGTCCCCCAGGCTTGAGAATCCTGTGAACCTCAGACACAACTTTTTTGTAATCGGCGACGTGTTCCAAAACATCCACGCAGATTACAACATCAAAGGTATTGTCGTCGTAGGGCATATTTTCGGCAAAACCTTGCCTGTAGTCAATCTCAAAACCGCTGGTAACTGCGTGATTTTGAGCGGCTACAATACATTTCTCCGATCGATCTATTCCAGAAACAATAGCGCCTCTCTCGGCCATAAACTCGCAAGAAAAGCCGCCGCCGCACCCGACATCTAAGGTTTTCAGCCCTTGCCAATTAGTCGCGTGTCTGTCGAAAAACTCAAATCTGGGTTTGTTTAGATGGTATAAGGCATAAATTTTAGCATTTTCGTCCCACCAATTATCGGCATTTTCCTCATAAAATTCTAAATCATTTTTTACTTCTGTTTTCTGCACCATTTTACCAGTCCTGCTTAGTGGAAAATATAGATGGCGATTGCACTTTGGCTTGATTTTCTAGGACGCCCATCAACCTAATTTTTGTTAAAATTATGAGGTTTCGTGACGATTTCGCAGGCAGACACCGGGTTTCTGAATCCGCGCGCGTAAGTTCTATTTTCTCGTTAGTTGTGAATCGCCACAGTTTTTTATTATAATAGCTCTGGCATAAATTTCAACCAGATGGATCGCGTTTCTATTATCATCCCAGCCCTCAACGAAGCGACTTGTCTGCAACGCACCCTCCGCCAACTCAGCATCCTTAATCCTCCCGCTTGGGAAGTGTTGGTGGTAGACGGCGGCAGTCAAGACGACACAGCGGCGATCGCACTTTCCGCCGGCATCCGCGTTATTTCTAGCAGTACAGCCGGACGATCCCTGCAAATGAACTTAGGTGCTCAAGTCGCCACCGGTGAAATTCTGTGCTTTCTCCACGCCGATACTTTAGTTCCCGACGACATTGTAGCCGTCATCCAGAAAACCTTGTCCGATGCCGAAATTTCCGGCGGCGGGTTTATCTCCCTGATGGCTGGTTCGCAGCAAACAAGATGGGGTTTTTCCATCCACAATTACCTGAAAACTTATTACGCGCCGCTGTTATTTCGACCTCATTTATTTTTCCAAGGATTGCGCCTGCTGTTTGGCGACCAAGTTATTTTTTGTCGCCGTACCGATTTTTGGGAATGCGAGGGTTTCGATGCTGCGCTGCCAATTATGGAGGAAGCGGATTTGTGTTTGAAGTTAGTGCGACGGGGGAGACTTAAGTTAGTCAATCGGGTAGTGGAAAGTAGCGATCGTCGAGTTGCGAATTGGGGCGAATTTAAAGCTATTGCGATTTATCTTTCGATTGGTTTTTTGTGGGGTTTTGGCGTTTCCCCAAGGTATCTCAAGCAGTTTTATGAAGACATCCGCTGAAACCGAAAATTTGATTAAATTCCCAAAATGTACGACCTGTAATTTTTGGGCAAAACTTTTTCCAACAGGTAAATAATCGCCCAACAACCTAACAAAGTCCCCGTAACTAAAAAGCCGAGCTTCAGCAGGGGATTTACCGGGTCAATAAACTTATAAAACACTAACAACACATATTTCAGTACTGTCGCATCCAGGAGATATATAGGGAATGAATAAGCAGCCAATATTTTGACTAACCCAGATACTCTACTGGGAAGTGCGATACTCTTAGAAAATGCGAGGATCGATAATACGAACAAAATTGCGTATCCTTGAGCAGATAGTTTAAAAAACGAGCGGAGAAACCATGCCTCCGAATTCACTCCACTTATCAGGTAATATTCCCAAATGCTCGCTAGATAAACAAGGATTGTTGCCCCTAAAATTGGCATTTTTTTCCGTTCGAGAACGGGTTGAATTCTGTCATACGAGCCTCCCAAAAATAGACCAGTTGAAAATGGCAAAATCCAACTAAAAATCCAGCGCTCCATCAAAGGTAGAGGTATTGATATGTATTGGAAAGCGGTTAAGTAGAAGAAGATTGTAAAAATTGCTTGAATTGTTAAGCCCAAAGCCAAAACTTTTCGGGGCTCTAAAAATCTTAATTTCACGAGAAGCCACCACCAGCCGTAGCATTGAACAATCACAACTATGAAGTAATAGGGAGGCATCACTGAACCAGTCAAGATATCTCTGAGTAATGAAAGTAAATCAAATTTTTGGATTTCTCCCAAATTATTTAAGATGTACAAAGCTACTGACCAAAACAGATAAGGGGGTATAATTTTGGACAGTCTTTTTTTGACTACCAGTGCGGGATTATTTTGATTTTCCAGTTTGTTGGTGAGAAAAAAACCGCTCAACAGTAAAAATGCAGGTACGCAAAATAGTTGAAATGTATCGATCGCCACAAATAAAATTCTGCGCTCGCGAAATGCGAGGAACCCAGCATGAGTAATCACAACACTGACGATCGCTAAAGCTCGGAGCAAATCAAATTCAGCGAACCGATTAGAAACTTTTTGCATGGTAACAATTAGATTGTAAAAATTGGAATCAAATGAGGAATTTTTTGTCTGATCAGTTTTTACCAAACTCTAGCATAAAATGTTAAACTTGCTCCAATCTTCACAAAACTTATGTCTGCCAAAATAAGTCACCGAGTGCGGGGATTGAGGAATAAAGACTATAGAGACTATTGCGAAAAAAAATCTACCTAATTTAGGTAGATTTTTAGAAATGTTCAAGCAATGAGTTCACTGTTCGCTAACCGTTGTTGTGATGGATGTGCGACGCAGAAACACTATCCAACTGCTCGCGCCCGTTGCGAATCACGCGCAGCATATCGCTTAACTTGTGCTCGATATTATCGAGCACTTGGTCAGCATAATCATCGGCTCCGTTTTGAATTTCCTCGCATTCAGCCATCGCCCTGACTCTCATCTCTTCCAATTCCTCTTGAGCCTGGTAGCGAATTTGTTCGACTTCCGCCAGCGTGGCCTGCTGAATTGCCTCGCAGTCGAGCAAAACTTGCTGCCGCAACTGATCTGCCTCTATCTTCGCCTGCTGGAGCAGGCCCATATCGTTTAAAATTTCTGCTGCTCTCTGTTCTGCTGCTTCTATCACTTCCTGAGCGTAAAGTTCCGCCTCTTGAAGCAAGTCGTCCTTGTGCCGGATGATCGTCTCGGCTTCCTGAAAGGCGATCGGCAAATTTAGCCTCACCAAGTCTAACTGATCGAGCAACTGTTCTTCATCCACCAGAGTGCGTCTGGTCATAGGAATTCGGGGGCTGTCGAGAACAATTTCCTCAAGCCTGTTCAATTCCCGCTGGATGTCTACTCCTGCGGTTCGGGTGGGATCTCCGAAGACGGCTGTGTTCTGAGGTGATTCGTTCTCAGTGCCGCGTCCGGTAATGTCGGGTTCGATGCGAGTTGGTTCCTGCTGGCGTAACATTTGTAAATATCTAGGGCGACGTGTTTCGGAACAAGATGATCTACGGAGCCACCAAACTTGGCTATTTCTTTAACTACACTACTACTTAAAAAGCTGTACTCGTTAGAAGTTGCCAAAAAAACTGTTTCAATTTCACCCAGAAGGGTTTTATTGGTGTGGGCCATCTGGAGTTCCATTTCAAAATCTGTTAATACCCGGAGCCCCCGCAGCAGCACTTTGGCTTGTCGAATCTTAGCATAGTTTACTGTCAAACCCTCAAAACTGTCTACTTCTACGTTTGGCAAGTGTTGGGTAGAGCGCAGGATCTGCTCGATCCGTTCCTCTACGGTGAAGAGAGGGGTTTTGCTGGGGTTTCTGACTACGGTAACAATTACCCGATCGAACAGTTTAGATCCCCGCTCGATAATGTCTGCGTGACCGAAGGTAATGGGGTCAAAGCTGCCTGGATAGATTGCAATCACGAGTTTGGCTCAACGGAGTGGGGGGGAGTGGGGGAGTGGAGGAGTGGGGGAATGGGAGAGTGGGAGAGTGGGGCACTGGGAGAGTGGGAGAGTGGCCAAGCCGGAGATGTGGAAAATCTTCCTTCTTCCTTCTTCCTTCTTCTGACGGACATCGGACTGACATCCGTTACATCCGTTACATCCGTCGAGCGAATCCGTTGCCGAACTTCCTTCTTCCTTCTTGCCTCTACTTTTTCATGGAATGAGCTTTGTAGAAAGTTTCGAGGCTTTGCTTGTCGCCCACAAACCGCCAGTGCCAAGGCTCGTAACTGACGCCTTGGCGATTGTTTCTGGGGAAGGACATTTCAAAGCTGAAGGCGACGGCGTTGGCTTCTAACCACTTGAATGCTTCGGTATTTTCAAAACTGGGGCTGAGGTTGTGTTCCGGGGCGCTGCCGTCGCCGATGTCGATCGCATAACCGGTGTGGTGTTCGCTGTAACCTGGAGGAGCGCTGACTTCGGCTCGCTTGCTGGCGTTTTGCCTGCGTTCGGCTTTCACGTCAAAAAATACGTGCTGTTGGTCTTGCAGGGAGCGAAAGCCGGATATGGGAGCGAAATAGATGCCTGATGCTGCAGCGGCGTTGACCATTTCCTGATATTTTGCTGCTGCTGAGGAGCGGAGTTTGACGCTACCGTCGGAGGTGACGCTTACCAAGTCTTTGGCTGGTGCTTCTGGGTACGGCAAGTGTCCCAGCAGGTTTTCTGGGATTGCGGGGACTTTTGGAGTGGTAGCTGGACTCGGGACAGACGGAGACGCTGAACTTGTCGGCGCTGAGTCTTGTTGAGTTTGCTCTGCCTGACTGGTGGCTGGGAACAAGTTAAAGTTGAGGTGCAGCCATATGCTGACCCCAAAGGCTAGTGCGGCCAACCCTAGCAGTTTCCAAATCAGCCCTTTTTTCTTAGACTGACTCTGCCCTGCTTCTGGGTATGGGTGGTCTCGCACTGCTTCTGGAATTTCGTCGGCGACAAGCTCCGAGGCTTGCGCGGGTTTTCTTGACAGACTAGCGTTATCCAAGCCAGCTCCACTCCTGCACTTCAATAAGGCTCAACGTTACAAATTGTAGACCGATATGGGCGATCGAACAGCTACAATTGCCGCTGAGAGTATATCATCTCTTTCTGACCTCGCCCCGTCCCATCCGCCAACTCTCGCATTTGTTGCTTGGGCCCACAGTCGATCGTCCCTGCGAGGCCGAACTGGTTGGCGCTGGTAGCGCTGGTTTATTTTAAGTGTAATTTGTTACTGTTCCACAAAATCTAACAATTCTTCGATCGACACATCAAACGTCCGCGCCAATTTTAGCAGAGCACCGATGTCAGCCATTGCCATACCGGGCGATCGGGCATAACTTTTAACAGTATTGTAGGATACTCCAGAGCGATCGGCTACTTCCTTTAGCGTCCAGCCTTCCCTAGCAGCAAACTCTCTGATCCGCAATTTAACCAATTCGCCTCTTGACATCAGGGTGAAATTTCACCTCACACTATATATGAGATATAAAGCGCCGACCACCGCAACCGCAGGACGGGGCCTAATCTTCCACAACATCAAACAAATCTTCAATCAACAGGTCAAAAGTTCGAGCTAATTTTTGCAAATGAGTAACGTCAACCGTTGCTAACCCCGGCGAACGAGCATAATTCTTAAGCGTGCTGTAGTGAACTCCCGATCGCTCAGAAACCTCTGTCAAAGTCCAACCCTTCTCGGCCGCCAGCTCTCGAATCCGCAACTTAACCAATCCCATTTCTTGACAATAGGCCAGTATTGGCCTTAAAATATTTACATCATAAATAGCGATCGCCCCCCGGCCTCGAAAACTGAAGAGCGAACAGCTATTTATTCAAATGACCGACAATTTGGCATTCACCAACAAAAAGTAGGATTCACCAACAAAAAGTAGGATTCACCAACAAAAAGTAGGATTCACCCAAAATCAAGTCGCATTCACCCACAAAAGTCGGAGTCACCCCAAAAAAGTCGGATTCACCAACCATGATACCAAAACAAAACTCAGAAGCCAAGCAAATAAATCCACTCTCTCGCTTTGTAACCAAAGAAGCAGTTGCCAAAGTCTTGAAAGTCAAGCCAGAACAGATTCGGGACATTCGCTGCTGGGCTTACGTCATCCACGTTGTCGGAGTTGGGATTAGTCGGTTTGTCAGCTACGGAGATATGCCCCCAATTTTAGGAGTCGAACCGCCGACGCTGCAAGATTGCATTCGGTGGCGGAAACGCTGGAGAAGCAGCCAACATCAAGCACCGATATTTTGGGTAGATTTTTATGAGGGGAAATTTCGCCAGTCTCGTAGTGTGGAAGAACTCTACAACTGGGGCAAATTAGTAGGTAAGATTAAGCAAGGGTTGTTAGCATCCCAGGTAGAGGGGCTGCGGAATATTTATTGTGTGGTGAAAGAGTGTATTGAGGCTTGTTGAGTAGAGTTTGTTGAGCAAACCCCTTAACTAATTTTATTCGTGAGTAGCTCCATCTGGCATAATTGCACCAGTGAGTTTAACATTTCCCAAGTTTGCTCCTCCTATTTTTGCACCCGTTAAGTTAGCGCCAGATAAGTCTGCATAGTCTAATCTTGCTGCACGGATGTCTGCTGAAATTAGATCAGCACCACCCAGCTTTGCACCGTATAAATCAGCTTGCCGCAAGTCAGCTTCAGTTAAGTCTGCTGTGGTTAAATCAGCCTGAGACAATCTTGCATCGTTCAAGTTAACTTGTCTTAAATTAGATCGGCTCAAATTTGTGCCCTCTAGGTTTGCTCCCTGAAGTTTGGCCCCACTCAAATTCGCATCTCTCAAATTAGAACTATTCAATTGTGCAGAAATCAAATTAGCACCTTGTAAATTGGCTCCCATCAAGTTAACACTGCTCAAGTCCCTACCAGTTAGATCGACATTTGGCAGCGATACATAAGGAGCAATTAAGTAAGCGCCCGCTTTCACGGGATCGAAATCAGTAGGAAATAAAGTTGCTTCATTGTAAATCGCTCCTTGAAGCTGAACTCCTTTGAGATTTGCTCGATCGAGGTTGGCTTCTAAAAGGTTAGAATTACTCAGATTTGCATTTGTCAAATCAGCATTTTTTAGGTCTACTTTCCTCAAGTATAGCCCGCTCAAGTTAGCTTCAGCCAGGTTTGCAGTTGTGAATTTGGGTCGTGTGTGATGTTGGCTAACGTGAGATCCGCTGAGGTTTGCACCGTTCAAATCGGCTTCACTAAAATTTGCATTTTCTAGTTTTGCTCCTCTTAAACTCGCCTTGCTCAATTTTGCATTTTCTAGTTTAGCTGATTGTAAATTAGCCTGAGCGAGGTTGGCATTGATTAAATTTGCCTGATGCAGATTGGCACTGGATAAATTAGCCTGAGACAAGTTGGCATTTACCAAGTTGGCTTGATGCAGATTGGCACTAGATAAATTAGCCTGAGAAAGGTTGGCGTTGACTAAGTTGGCCTGATGCAGATTGGTGCGGGATAAATTTGTATTCGAGAGATTCGTCATTGATAAATTAGCCTGACTAAAATTTGTGCCATCAAAACGTGCATCCCTCATATCTGCTCCCTTCAAAATTGCCCCACTAAGATTTACAGCCTGCCAAGTTGTACCAATCAAATTAGCTTTATTCAGATTAGCATTACTCAAATTAACACCAGAATCTAGACGTTTACCCCTGAAATCAGCAGCCGCTAAATTAATTCCAGTAAAATCTCTTTCTCCCTCACTGTAACGCTGCCAAAAATCCTCAACACTAACAACAGGTTCCAGACATTCCTCAGATTCATCCTCCACATCCTCACAGCTATCCTCTAAAGCAATATCTTCAGCCTCCACCGCTAATCCTTCCAAATAATCGGCTCGATCCAGGTAATCCGAACTCGCTAGAAACCGCCTTTCTATATCCTCCTCATTTAATACTTCGCTGCTGTCAAATCGCTCAATTAATTGCTTGACAATTTGGCAGTCATTCGTGCGAATCCCCACTTCTTTTTCTGCACTTTGGTCGCTGTTAGTCAGCAAATTATGACTGCCCAACATGGCAAAAATAGAATCACAGACTAAAAAGTTTTCGTGAGTTCCCAATAAAGAGAGACAAAATTTATCGGGATATTCGCTGGCTAATTCTTGCAAATCTGCCAAAGCATTGTAGCGCCATCCCTTGCCGATTTTTTGCCTGTCTCCCAGATAACCCCACCCAATATTTATCAAACATCCTCGGTTCAAACACTCTCTAAATTTTTGCAGCAATTCATCATTAATGCTGTTACAATTGAGCCAAGGGCAAACAATAATCAACCGCTCTTGAGCTAGTGATAGGGCTTCCATCAACACAGCGCGACTGTTGGGACGATCGCATACTAACTGATACTGAAAGTCTGACTTTTGCTTTTGTGTCTCGGTGTCAAGCTCGATGGGCTGCTCAGCACTGACCGACCTATCGCCATTTCCCAAATCACACGGCTGTTGCAGGGACGCAATTTCAGCAGTCAAACTTTCTAGCATTTGCGGTTCAGGGCGATCGTTAAATCGCTGTTCCTGTGCCTCTAACTGCCTCTTAAGTTTGGCTAGATATTTTTTCAGAATAACTTGCTCTTCTTCAAGCTGCAATACTCTCGTGGCTATTGATACTAAATCTAGTTCGGTTTCTGACATAGTGCTCCCCTAAAATCAAAAAAACTTAAAAAGCCATGTTTGGGAAATGGGCATCTCATCAAACATTACCAACTTCCGCCAATTCAGCAGCGCCAACAGAATCTTCCTCTTCCCCTTTATCCCCTTCATCAACCGCAACAGTTAACTTCAATCCCAGAGCATTCAGCCAACTTGCCAAAGCATAAATTGTCGCACTTCCTTCTCCCGACAACAAAACATCTAATTTTTCCAGATGCAATGAGGCCTCCTCATCAGACATAATTGGTTCGCCCAGAGCCTCAAATACATCTCGAAGCGATTTTCGCATTATTCCCATCTCTAAATCGCCTTCTTCCTCTTCTTCAAAGATCAGTGAGAGGTAAGCAGCAGCATAATTTGGGTCTTTGAAATTGGAAATTTTAAAAGAATGATAACTATCACTCGTCGGCACTTTGGCGTCTTTCATAATCTCTCCAGTATTCCTGAGCTTTAACAATGTCTTGGTCTTGAGTGCTTTTATCTCCACCGCACAGGATAAGAACAATCGTAGATCCCGCTTGTCCAAAGTAGATTCGGTAGCCCGGGCCATAGTCAATCCTTAATTCCCAGACTCCTGCGCCAACTGAGCGATAGTCTCCTAAGTTGCCACCGCTAACCCGCTGAAGCCTTTTATCAATCCTAATTTTAGCGTTAACATCCCGCAGGGTTGTAAACCATTCTGCAAAGGGAACTGTGCCATTTTGTCTGATATAACGCTGAATTTCCCTCGGTTGTACTTCCATAAAGTCGATCGAACTTGCACCCTCATCTTAATATCGGCGATCGCCCCCTATCAAAGCTTCTTCACCAGGGCAAACTCAAAATCGCCGATCGAAAGGAACTCTGCCGTCAGGGGTAGTGTAACGCTACATTTCTCTCGGTTGCGCTTCCATAATCTTGATTTTACCGACGATCGCACTCCAATCTTACAGCCGCGCTCGATCGGCCCTTGACTCGATGCGCTACAATTATTAAGAAATCTTTAGTTAGATCCGTTTAACGTTCCAGACGCATTATGAGTCTTCCCATTCGCAACGTCGCCATCATTGCTCACGTCGATCACGGCAAAACCACCCTTGTGGACGCTCTCCTCAGACAGTCCGGGATCTTCCGCGAAGGGGAAGAAATCCCAGATTGCGTCATGGACTCCAACGACATCGAGCGCGAACGTGGCATTACCATCCTTTCCAAAAACACCGCCGTCAGGTACGGAGAAACCCTGATTAACATCGTCGATACCCCCGGACACGCGGACTTCGGCGGAGAAGTCGAACGAGTTCTCGGCATGGTTGACGGCTGTCTGCTGATCGTAGACGCCAACGAAGGCCCGATGCCGCAAACCCGCTTCGTGCTCAAAAAAGCCCTAGAAAAAGGCTTGCGCCCGATCGTCTTTGTGAATAAGATCGATCGCGAGCGAGCAGACCCCCACAAAGCCGTCGATAAAGTTTTGGATCTGTTCCTCGAACTAGGTGCTGACGACGATCAGTGCGAATTTCCCTATCTCTTCGGTTCCGGCTTAAGCGGTTACGCCAAAAAACACCTCGAAGACGAAGGGGTAGATATGAAGCCCCTCTTTGAAGAAATCCTCGACCACGTACCGCCCCCCGTAGGCGACCCCAACAAGCCGCTGCAACTGCAAGTAACCACCTTAGATTACTCAGAATACGTCGGTCGCATCGTCATCGGTCGCATCCACAACGGCACGATTAGAATTGGTCAACAAGCAGTCTTAATCACAGAAAGTGGCGCGCTTGTCAAATCAAAAATTACCAAATTGATGGGCTTTGAAGGCCTGAAGCGGATTGATATCCCAGAATCTTCTGCTGGTAATCTTGTCGCCGTTGCCGGTTTTGCTGATGCCTATATTGGCGAGACAATTACCTGCCCCAACGACCCGCAAGCGCTGCCTTTAATCAAGGTAGACGAACCAACTTTGCAGATGACTTTCTCTGTGAACGATTCGCCGTTCTGCGGTCAAGAAGGAAGTTTGGTGACATCTCGACAAATTCGCGATCGGCTGATGCGAGAACTCCAAACCAACGTCGCCTTGCGCGTCGAAGAAACCGACTCTCCCGACAAATTCCTCGTATCCGGCCGTGGCGAACTCCACCTCGGAATCCTGATCGAAAATATGCGTCGCGAAGGATACGAATTCCAAGTATCTCAACCGCAAGTAATCTTCCGCGAAGTCGGCGGTCGTCCCTGCGAACCTTTTGAATGTTTGGTGTTAGACGTACCCGAAGAAGCAGTCGGCGGCTGCATCGAACGCCTCGGTCAGCGGAAAGCAGAAATGCAAGATATGCACGTCAGCAGCACCGGTCGCACCCAAATCGAATTTTCAGTCCCCGCTCGCGGTTTGATTGGATTCCGAGGCGAGTTCATGCGCTTGACTCGCGGCGCTGGAATTATGAACCACAGCTTCCTCGACTATCGCCCTCTCGGTGGAGAAATTGTCGCCCGTCGCAACGGAGTATTGATTTCCTTTGAAGAAGGAGTTGCAACTACTTATTCACTGAAAAATGCTGAAGACCGCGGCGTGTTTTTCATTACCCCCGGAACCAAGGTTTACAGAGGGATGATTATCGGAGAAAACAACCGAGATGATGACATGGAGCTGAATATTTGCAAGTCGAAGCAGTTGACAAACCACCGCGCATCTGGCGGTGAAGAATTGGCGCAATTGCAAGCACCAGTCGATATGAGTTTGGAACGTGCTTTGGAGTACATCGGTCAGGATGAATTGGTGGAAGTAACGCCACAATCAATTCGCTTGCGGAAGGTTTCTAAGAAGTTGGTCAAACGCTAAAACAAATTAAGGGCTGGCAATTTGGCCAGCCCTTAGTGTCAACTTCAAACTGTATTTAAAGGCAATATTAATTTTTATCGAAATCAAAAATAGGTAAAAACGATGTCAACAGTTTATCGTTTAAAAGCCAGTGAACTAGATCGTAACTTTTTAGAACAAATTAAAGCGATTTTTGGAGATAAAGAGATTGAAATAATTGTCTCAGAATGCGATCAAACCGAATATCTTTTGAAATCGGAAGTCAATAAAACCAAACTGTTGAAAGCTATTGAAAATGTTAAAGACAGACAAAATTTAGTTGAAGTCGATTTACAGGATTTGTAATGAGTAGAAGAATTATTTTTGAATCTTCTGCTTTTGCAGATTTTAATGAATGGGCAAAATTAGACAAAAAGATTTATCGCAAAATTGTAGAATTGATTAAAGATATAGATCGATCGCCCTTTGAAGGATTGGGCAAACCTGAACCTCTCAAATACGAGTTAAGTGGTTTTTGGTCGAGGCGCATTGATAACGAACATCGTTTGGTTTACCAAGTTACGGAGGTCGAAATTGCGATCGCAGCTTGTAAGAATCATTACAGTGAATGAAGCTTTAAGCAATGTACATATCGCTTTTTTTCTCCCTTTACTAAAGGCGATCGCTCTCAATATTCTTCCTGAAGTTCTTCTATTAGATCAAGTACCTCTTGATAATTTTCTTCTTTTTCCTGTACATGATATAAATTTTTAGCGTGGTGAAGATCCAGAGCTGCTTTTTCGTAATTTCCCAACTGACCGTAGACAATGCCTCGGTTGTGATAAGCTTCAGCAAATTTCCCTTCAAGCTGAATTGCCTGAGTGTAATCCTCACACGCTTTCTTTTTTTCCCCCAACCTAAAGTGAATAACCCCCATGTTGTAGAAGGTTTTTTCATTATGGGGGTTCAGCCAAGCTGACTGGGTGTAATCATCAAGCGCTCTTTGCAGATCGTCTAATTCCAAGAAGTAGACATCGCCTCGATTATTCCAAGCAAGGGCATAATCAGGATTTAGTTCAATTGCTTGGGTGAAATCTTTAAGTGCTCCTGGCACGTCCCCCATTTGTAAACGAGTAAAACCTCGGCTATTGTAGACTTGATCATTGCTAGGAGCTAGTTGAATTGCTCGGCTGTGATCTGCCTGTGCTCCTCGGTAATCACCTAATTTACAAGAAATAAGACCGCGGTTTCTGTGAAAATCTGGACAATTAGGCTTGAGCAATATCGCCTCTGTGTAATCCTCAATTGCTCCGGCATCGTCTCCTAGTTCATGGCGAACATTAGCCCGGTTATTGTAGGCATCTGCATAATTAGGATTGAGCTTAATTGCTCGATCGAAATTTTCAAGTGCTCCCTCAAAATCTCCTTCCTCAGCCTTTTTTATTCCCAGTTTATTGAAATCCTCAGCACAGAGAGGAGAGTGCGAGCGCACCCTCTCGACCACAACCTCGTCACAAAAGTTGTCCAGCACTTCCTCAACTTGCTCGGGTTCAGGATTTGCAGGTTGTGTGTTCCTTGATTCTTTCTGTTCTAGCTTCGATTCAGGTGGACTGATAGGAGAATCGACTATTGTTATTGCTTGCCAATCTAAGTCTAACTTTAGACAAATATTAACAAAAATTTTGCGGTCAACGGTCTTGCCAGTAAAAAAATTTACAACAGGCTGACGGCTTATGGTTAATTCCTGTTGCAAATTCTCATAAGCCCAAGCCTTGTGTGTCAAAGCTATTCTGGCTTGTTCGATGCCTGCTACAGATGCTATGAGCGATCTCTTTGCCCGCGGTCTGTTTGCCATAGTCTCACTACCTATTCGTGACCATTTTAGCTGATGCTATTAAAAATTATATCCAACTCATACCAAAGTCATCCCTTACTTAGGCTGAACTTTAAAAGTGTGACTGCGAAGCTAGGGATGTAGTGATTCACTACTCAAAACTTAGCTGACGGAATTAATCATGTACAAGAATAATCAGCACAACGAAGCCGAATTCTCCCAGCCACTACCCCCGTTTTCCCAAAAACAGGAATACGACTTCCAAACTCAAAAGAAAGTAGGAAAGACAGGAGAGGCGATCGTAGACAAGTGGTTGCAGATTCATGGCTATCGCATTGAGGATGTCTCAGATTTGCCACAGTATCAGAAAGCAGGTATTGACCGCGTACTAATTCGCCCAAACGGTTCAACTGCAACTGCTGAGTATAAGACCGATTTAAAAGCCAAGCAAACTGGAAACTTGTTTTTTGAAGCTTTTGACGATCGCAACCGTCCCTGTTGGGGATTGACTTCGCAAGCCGATCTCTGGATATTTTTCATTCCTCAACAGGAGATATTGGTCGTCGAACCGGGTAAATTCAGGTTGTTAGTTTTGCAGCAACAGCCAGAACTCCCGCAGAAAGTAGTACCAAATCGAGGCTACAGTGTAACTGGATTACCTGTTCCATTAGCAAAGGTGCGGAATATTGCTAGTCACGTTTTCAAGTTTCCTGACGTTCTTTTCTAAAAAGAGACTCGCTGTTAATCTGGCGATCGCCTACTCAAGGCGATCGCCATTATTCGAGTAATAATACTTAGCAAACGCTAATTGGGCGATCGTTATGTTTTAATAAAAAATTGAGCAAAATCCAAATAAAGCCAGCCATGAGTCCTAAATCAATAGCCGTAATCAACTTCAAAGGCGGTGTCGGAAAGACCACCGTCACTTGGAGTCTGGGAAATATTATATCCCAAGGAACCGACTTAGAAGTCTTGATGTTAGACTTAGATCCGCAAATGTCGCTCACAGAGGCGATCGGACTTAACGAAAATACAGGTCATTTAGATGATAAGTTTGGTAAGTGGTACGAACAATCTCTCAAGCATAGACTTACAATTTACGACGCTCTAGAAGTCTTTAAAAAAGCCGGACAGAATTTTAAATTTCCCGTTGGTTTCGACACCATTTATCAGATTGACGAACAGTTACATTTTGTCCCTTCAGTTGAAGAATTGTATTGGTTGGATATCGATGGATTTGAGGGGAAAAGTGTTAAAGACTTCATCCGCAGATTCATCGGCAAAATCGCCAACTCTGCCAATCTCCCCAAATACGACTTGATGCTTTTTGACTGTTCGCCTTCCTTCAGTCTCCTCACCTACAGCGTACTCTCTTGCTGCGACTTAATATTAATTCCCGTCAATCCCGATTATTTTGGTTCTAGGGGATTGAGTTTAGTTTTAAACTCGCTTCAGAAACGGATTGAGCCTTATCCGTTTCCCAAGATAGCAGTCTTTATGAATAAAGCTAAAACCTATGGAGGATTGCTGACAAATGAAGTTCAGTTTTACATGAGAGAAGTAAAGAGACTTTGCGATGAGATATCAAAAGATAATAACATAGAAGTTAGATTTTTAGAATCGACGATTCGGGAAAGCGTCGGGCTAAAACGGGCGATTAATGAGGGAGAACTGCCGCGAGAATTAGTGAGAGAATTTGAAAAACTATGGCGCGAGTGTGAGGAGTATCTGAAATGAGTAAAAAAGAAATTTTGGCTGCTTCCGAACAAGCAAGCGGGGGGTTAGTTGAGGAAATTGGCGAACTTAAGGAAATCTTGCGGGACGTTGCTCGAAAATTAACCAGGCTTGAGACTCAAGTCAAGCGGGGAGTGATTTCTGCTGGCTCAAAAACTTCGGATATTCCCACGGGTGCTGATGTTAATAAACCTGCTAATTTATCGGCTGCCAATGTTCTAGAAGTTTATGAAGAACTGCGTTTACAAGCTAAGAAGGGTAATGAAGAAGAGGTGAGGCAAAAGTTGTTGGCAATGAGTGCAACTGACTTGAACTTGATGTGTTGCGAGTTAGGGATGCCGCCCAGCAGCAAGAATCCGTCCCGCAAAAAAATGTTTGAGCTAATTATTGGCAGAATTAAACAGAGTTTGAGGCTGTCGCGGCATATAGACAGACAAACACTTTGAAAATTAGCAGAGGAATCGATAAAATGCGTTTTAACTTGCATTTCCCCCTGAGATATGGAACAGGCAAGATGCCCGTTCCACAAAAGCTTGTTCCACAAGAGTTTAAGTTGAGTGCGGGGAGTAGGGGTTGGGCATCTTGGCCGCCCCTGAAAAGCTTGTGGCAAATTCTGCAACTTTTCACCTTCCATAAATTATGGCCGATAAGTGCGATCGGCCTCATCTCCCTAACACTCTCAATCGCCTTGTTTTTGAGCCTTCAAAGCCCTCCGACAACCGCCGCCCAAAAACCAAGCAGACTGGCGTTTGTGGCTCTCCAGATGCGCGGCAGCGAGTTTAGAACAAGTTTATTTGGGGTCAATGCTGACGGTTCCTCCCGCCGCGAACTTGCCCCAAACATAGATGTTAGCTATACCCTAGTTTGGTCGCCCAACGGTCAGCGACTGGCTTTCGTGAGTGGCGATACCGACATTTATACAGTCAATGCTGACGGTTCTCGACTAACTAAACAGTTTGCTGGGGATGCTTGCAAAGCAGCTCATTTTGAAATAGCTTGGTTTTCCAACAGCCAGAAACTTGTTTTTGCCCGTTCTTGCGACGGTTTTACCTCTGATTCTCCCGGCAGCCAATCACTTTATACAAGCGACACTTCTGGCATCCAAGGAACTCAATTAGTTAGGAATTTGGAAGTAGGAGGAGAGCCGCCTAAAAAGGAAATTTCATCACAATTTTACCTTTCGCCGGACGGTCAGCAGGTAGCATTTGTCAAGGATAAAAATATCTACAAAATGAATGCCGACGGATCGGAAATGACCAAACTAACTAAAAGTGCCGGCGAATATATATCTGGCGGCAGTCAACTTGTTTGGTCGCCCGATCGCACAAAAATTGCTTTCCTGTTCGGCGCTTATCCCAAACAGCAAATTTACACAATTAATGCCGATGCAACCAACCTCAAAAATTTGACAAACAACCCGCAAAATGAGGTTTACAACGGCAAACTATTGTGGTCGCCCGACAGCAGTCGCATTGCTTACTATTACAATAAACCCGGCGATTCATCAGGCGAACAGCAAGATATTTACCTGCTCGACATTAACCGGGGGACAGCCAAGAACCTCACCCAAAAACCCCGAAACTACGACGAACTTTCGTGGTCGCCGGATGGCAAATTTATTGCTTTCGTCGCCGGAGATTTCAACAATCAAAAACTCTACACAATCACTGCTGACGGGAACCAGCTAAATCAACTAGCTACTCGGCTAAAACCGTCGGAAATTTCCGAATTAGCTTGGTCTACTGACAGCCAGCAAATCGCTTTTATATTTAATGAAACCGAAGGCGACAAAAGCAACTTGTATGTAATTAATCGGGACGGTTCGGCATTGACTAAATTGACAAACGACAAGGATTTGAATGCTAGCCATCCGGTTTGGCAACCGCAGTAAAGTTAAGAGCCCAAATATGCTGTAGGGGTGAGTTTTAGCACAGATAAACCCAGAAGGGCGGGCTATCTTTGGATCGCCTTGGAGCGAAAGCGGGTTACTGAACAAGAAAGAATCCACCCAACTCAACACTCAAAAATATTCTCAAATTGGGGAAGATGCAATAATTTTTTTCTCCTTTAATGGCTGGTGAACTGGCAAATCATTTGACTCAAGTTCCTGGTGTTTTTCATCCTGCACCTGTTTGTCAATTTTTGGCAACTTTAAAATCGCCCCAGCTAAAACCCAATAATACACGGACACGGGATCTACATCCAGCGGATAGTATTGAGTATTGATCGTAATAAATCCAACAAACACCCAAAAACTAGCTCCGTAACTCCGCAAACTTTTGTCTTTTACAGAACGGTAAGCTCTAAAAGTTAGAAAAGCCAAGTGTAAAACCATGATTTGAAAAGCAATCATTCCCGGATAACCGAGTTCGTAGATCAACTTAGGTTGGAAAGTTTCAATTAGCTGCGTAGCACCAAATATTCGCGTTGAATTAGTTGCTCGTCCCACACCTCTACCGAGAGGTCTGTCAATGATAAAATTGTGGCTCTGCTGGAACTGATTAAAGAGAAACTGCTGGGGCGGTGCAGCATTCCAGCGGTTAACAAAACTCTCCCGCTGCTGCTCGATAATTCCCGGGTTAAGAGCTGCACCGACAAATAGCAGAATCGCCAGTCCTGCACCGATGGGAATAAATCGTTTTAAATTAACTAATTGACCGGTGAGAACTAGCAGGATTGCCGTAGCAACGGGAACCATAACTAAAGCAGCTCTTTGACCGGAAATAACTGCATTGGCAAATACTAATGCCATGCCAAATAAACCGATCACTCGCCACCAGAATGAAGGGTCGCAAAAGGCAGAGGCAAAGGTTAAAAAAGCATTAGAAATTAAAAACCACGCCCACTGCCAAGGCGCGACAAAAGTTCCGGGCAAGCGGATAAACTTGACTTCGGGACTGAACACCAAAGAACCGCCGACAAAACATCTAGCTTCCAGCGTTGCTTTATATAATTCTTGTCCGATCATGCCTCTGGTTCCCGCACACTTTCCACTTTGCAGCAAGAGGTACTGAATCAAACCTAGAAGGCAGCAAACGATCGCCAAAACGATGTGCATTCGACTAAAAAACACCAAATCCTTCTTAGTGCGGAGCAGATAATAGGTACAAGCAATCAGCGGTATGTAACCTATCAATACTTTTAAGCCGAGAATTCCTTGCAGAATTGGTTTGTCGCCGCCCCTAGGGTTGAGCTGCATCTCCCCGTTGACAAAAATTAAAGTCAGCATTGCCATCATCAACAGGATGCTGAAGGTAGAAAGCATTTGTTTGGGAATGAACAGGGGCAACTGTTTCTTTTTGCAGCTTTGAATTAGGGCGATGAGAGCTGGTATGTAGAAAGCATCTTTGGCTACTTGAAATGCAGGATTGCCGCCGCCAATTGCGTAGGTAATTGTACCACTGAAAGGCAGGTAAATTAGAAAAGTCCACAAAGCTTGACGGGGGTATTTGTAGGAAAGCAGCAAGATGGCTGCGGCTGCGCCTCCTGCAATAGCAATCTTAGGGCCGGCTACGAAAAACAGGGGAATGCTGAGAGCAACGGTGACTAAGCAGCTTATGGCGATCGCCTGCACCAATTCATTGCGCTTTTGTGAAGTTTTGCGTTTTTGTGCTGCTACTTCTTTTTTGCTTAGCGCTGTTGTTTTTTCGCTATGCTTGTGTTTGGATTTTTTGGATTTGCCCTGGGTTTTCAACATATAGCAGAAGGAAGTTCGGCAACGAGCAATGTACGGGATGTAACGGATGGAAGAAAGTTCGGCAACGGATTTTGTAACGGATGTAACGGATGTAACGGATGTAACGGATGTAACGGATGTAACAGATGGAAGGAAGAAGGAAGAAGGAGGGAAGAAGGAGGGAAGAAGGAAGAGGGATTTAGTTGCCTAAGAGACAAAGAAGAAGCAATCGAGTCCTTATGTTTGTGCAATTAAGAACGTCCTCCCGTCAGGGCGGTTCCTAGAATTTTTCTAAAACACTTATGTAGAAGGCGGAAGACACTCAGATATAGAAGGCTGGAGATGTAGAAGGTAGAAGGCAGAAGGAATAGAAGCGAACAGATTTCGGCAGATGTGGTAACTTATTTTTAAAGTCACGATCGAGAAAAAGTCTCGGTCGAGATTGTGGGTGTGACGCGGGCACAAATTAGACGGGCGACCTTGTAGAATATAACTGCTGCCATCTATAATGTACAAATCTCGAAAAAATAATTTTAATCTAGCGGTGAATATGAAATTAACAAAATTTGTATCGATCGGCATTGCCCTAGTTTTAGGAGCAAGCGGGAGCATATTATCTAGCAGCAGTAGAGCATTAGGGGCAGAAAAAGTTGTCCTCACATTTGGCCCGATCAGACAAGGCATCAATATCAGCGACTTAGAAGACTTTGCTAAAAACGGCACGACGACGCCAACCCTCCAACAAATTATCCGGTTCTCCAAAATGGACGCGCAAATGCTGCGGGGGTTCATGGGTTTAGAAATTGGTTTAAAGCCTGCTAATCTGGCGAGGGTAGTTTACAGCACCCCAGGAGAAAAAATCACTGACGACATCGGTCAAGCAATTCGGACTCAGCGCCGCACAGAAAGCGGGAAAGCTTTGCGGGCAGCGGTGATGCTGGCAGCCGGGGACGACGGTAAGGTATCGCTGCTAGAAATCCTGAAAAAGTATCCTCTCAACGAGGTTTACGTAGATGTTGCCAGCCTTCGCACCACTGTTGGGAAAGTTCAGAGTATAGCTGGAACTCTGCGAAGCCTGCTTGAAGATGTGACGCGATCGACAACTCGTACAACTGAAACAACTCCCACCGAAAGTCCGATCGAACCTCGCCGCAGCGTGCAGCCCACAACTCCGCCTCCAGCGCCGCGCCGCGCCGCCCCCTTGCCAGCACCCGCACCGCAGCCGGTGACGCCTGTCAGAGGGCTTTGGTAAAAAAATCATAAAAATGGCCTAAAGGCGGGTTGAAGCGGCTGTTGTGGCATTCTGCAGACACTTTTGATATCGTTTCCGGTTGCATCAGAATCATAAAATCGAGTCAACCGTCAACCGTCAACCTCATTCCGGTGTAACCGGAAATGATATGAGACCAAACCCGCCCCCGCCCTACCCCTATCCCAACCCCCAAGAGGGTTGACGCACAGTAAAGTATTTGCTTATATTTATTAATGTATGCTACTATTAGCTACATGGCATACATTCCGCTCAGAAAAGCAGTCGAATTTCTGGGCTTGCATCCACATACATTAAGAAAATATGCAGACTCCGGGAAAATCAAAAGCATCAAAAACGAAGCAGGGCAACGACTCTACGATGTCGAGTCCTACCAGCGCGGTGCAACTAGAACTACCGTTGTTTGCGAATGTCGCGTCAGTTCCCCCAAACAGCGAGACGACCTCGCTCGACAAGTTGACGACCTGCGACAGCAGTACCCCGACTCCGAAATCATCCAAGATGTCGGGTCGGGACTCAACTTCAAAAGAAAAGGACTGCAAGCCCTACTGGTCAGATTTATGCGCGGCGAACAGCTCACGATTGTTGTTGCCTGTCGCGACAGATTGTGTAGATTTGGATTTGAATTGTTCGAGTTCATGGTTCAACAAAACGGTGGACAAATCATGGTTCTTGACAAAACTGTTCACTGCCCAGAGACCGAACTCACAAGCGATCTTCTTGCCATCCTTCACGTCTTCAGTTGCAGAATGCACGGACTCAGGAGTTACAGCAAGAAAATCAAGGAAGATCCGGCTATTCCTAAATCCTGAGCAAAAAGCTTTAATCAAGCAGTGGTTTGGAGTGAGTCGTTTTGTCTACAACACGACCATAAAATACCTCCAAGAACGCGGTGCAAAAGCTAACTGGATGACAATCAAAACTGGAATACTTAACAGTTTGCCAGAATGGGCAAAACCTGTACCTTTCCAGATCAAATCGATTGCCATCAAAGATGCCTGTTCAGCAGTTAAGGCTGCTAAGCAGGGTTTCAAGAAAGATGGTCAACTCCGCAAATGCAAATTTCGCAGCAGAAAAG
This sequence comes from Microcoleus sp. D3_18a_C4, assembly GCF_036702415.1. Taxonomy (NCBI): domain Bacteria; kingdom Bacillati; phylum Cyanobacteriota; class Cyanophyceae; order Oscillatoriales; family Microcoleaceae; genus Microcoleus; species Microcoleus sp. D3_18a_C4. The sequence continues at coordinate 49,999 of NZ_JAUBTI010000038.1, forward strand.
ATACCAAGCAATCTATTTATGTGCCGAAGTCGGCTGTAAAAAATTGTGGTGTTTACCATTCGATTCTAGGTAAGTGTCAATTAACAGAATCCTTGCCTACGAATTTCAGCGATGGGAGGTTGACTCTTACTTACGGAGAATACTACCTAATTGTTTCTGAAGAAGTGCAAGCAACCAAGACCGATAAACAAGGTCGCGTCGTTGCCTTAGACCCCGGTGTCCGCACGTTCATGACGTTTTTTTCTGAAGATTCCTATGGCTGGCTTGGAAATGATTCTAATTTGTACATCCAGAAACTGTGTTTTCGGTTGGACAAATTGGTATCAAAAATTTCTAAAGCTCCCAGTCGGCAGAAAAGAAGATTCAAGAAAGCAGCCAGTAGGCTTCGTTGCAAAATCAAGAACTTGAGCAGAGAGTTACATCACAAAGTAGCTAAGTTTTTAGTTGATAATTTTGATGTAATTTTACTACCTACGTTCGAGACTTCTCAAATGGTATCGAAGTCACACCGTAAGTTGAGAAACAAAACGGTGCGACAAATGTTGACTCTAAGCCATTACGAATTTAAGAATTTCCTCAAGTGGAAAGCTTGGGAAAATTCCAAACTCGTGATTGACTGCAACGAAGCTTATACCTCAAAAACGGTGTCGTGGACGGGCGAAATTGTCAAAAATCTAGGTGGCGCTAGAACTATCAAGTCCGCAGCCACCGGATTGAAGATGGATCGGGATCTAAATGGTGCTCGCGGGATTTTCACGGGCGAGGCATTGGTTGACACGCCTTTGTTAAGAGATTCTCTTAACTTATGCCTTTGTTAGCATTTGTTAGCAAAAAAGTGTCGGTTAGGACTTTTGTGAAAACTCTCACTGTTTTCTCGGACATTTCCCTACAATCTCACGCAAACGAGTAGTTGTACCCATCGTTGCGATGAACAGGTTTAAGTTGATTTCGAGAAACGCTAATCACACTATCGTTCACCCGAATATCAAAATTACCTTTAAACCTAGTGGTTTTAATTCTTTTGCATTTAACTCCCTGATGCTTTCCATCAATCACTGAAACAATATCGCCACTGTTCCAACCTTTGACCTTTTTCTTGGGTTTATACCCCGGACGCGGAAACCCATATTTATCAGTCTGTACGACTTGACGGCTACCCCAACCCATTGCCTTAATTAGCAACGGTTGGTTGATAGTTAAAGTTAAACCTTGACTTACATCTCCACAGCAAGCAGCATCGATCCAATGAGCTTTTGGAAACTTCAGATTAGTCCGATTGAACTTAGTTAAAGAACCCCGCCCTACATAAATAGGTTCAATCGCTGTAGTTTTTAAAGCTTGGAACAAAGCGGACTTGGTTGCGTTAACTGCTGCGGCATCTTTCAACGATACTTTAGCTTGACTCATTATTATTTTAATAATTTCGGGCTTTTTCTTAAGAAAATCCTTAAGGTCTTGAGTCCCTTTTTTGATGTTGCACTTTTCGCAAGCCAAGCAAAGGTTGGAAACACGATGAGTGCCACCCTTGGCGCGTGGGCTAATATGCTCAACTTGCAATGGTAAGTTTTCGCTACCACAGTAAGCACACTTCCGATTCCACTTTTCGAGTAGGTACTCTCTAACCTCGTAACCTTGCAATTCCCCTTGTTGATACTCAACGCCGGAAATCTCTGGATTCTGCATTTTTTGAGTGTCAAAGTTTACCAACTCGAAAGCAATTGATTGGATAGGTGCTAGTTTGCGAAGGCGAGAAACCCACGTCATAGTCGTTAATACTCGGTGTTGTAAGCTCGGAGGCAGCCAACCTTTCGGACGAACACGATTTAAGAATCGTGGCTGGCGATAACGAGTTTTACGATTACGGCGGTTGCGTCGGACAGCCCGACGGGTTTCAAGTCGAGACTTGATAGCTTGACCCCGATGGATAAGTTCAGCACCCCAAATGACCTGGGTTTCCTGAACCAAAGCTATGCCAGTAGTTTTGCTACCAGGATCGATGCGAATTTCGATTGGTCTTGGTAGATCATTGACTGATTTTTTCAGGTCGGGTAAGAGGGCATACGTCGCCGTATCCCCCTCCCCAACGAACCGGACGTGACACTTTCGCATCATCCGGCTCTGGCATTCTTGGACTCCGAGGTTATTTAGTACCATGAACCTTCCTGTGACAAATTTGGTGAAGGTGTATAAGATTGTCGATTTCATCTGTGCCTCCATTTGTCACTTCAGTTATGTGGTGAGTGTGGATTTGTTCTCCGTTTAGCAGGTAGTCTCCGCATGAGCGTGCATCTCCAGTGCTGGAATTGAGCCACTTTGTAGAGCTTTGAGCCTTTAGCCCATACGCTACTACCCAGTTTTGATTGGCGTTTCTTCCAGTAATCTACTTTGGTTGAGTCATCTGGACTAGCTGTGCCTTCAACCTTTGTATGTCTCAGGATTGGGATGTCACTTACATCCAGGAGATAAAGTCTCTTTCTTTTTCCTGTTCTATCCTTGGTGTCGGCAAAGAATGTCCAGTGGTCATTTCCCAGTACGGTAAAGTATTTGTTCTTTACCCATTTGAGATGTTTCTGGTGGTGTCGTCTTTTACACCATTGCCATAGCATTTGTATCATTCTATGGTTGAATGTAGCGAAGATTTCCTTGCTGGAGCAGTGCCTGTAATAGTTCGCCCATCCTCTTAGTATAGGGTTTAGATGTTTGATGACTTCTTCCGGTTTTACCGTTTTGTGTCTTTTGAGCCATCCTCTAATTTCTCTGAGTTTGGCAATCATCTTATCCTTTTGAGGTTTGCAGAGCGTCGTTCCGTCTGAGTAGCTTCGGATTGTAAAACCAAGGAAGTTAAACCCATCTCGCTTATTTACGATTCGGGTTTTTTCTTCGTTTAGCTCTAGTCCACGCTTGTTCAGCCATTCCTTTATTTCAGGCATAACGGCTTCCAAGTCTTCCTTTGTTTCGGCTGTGACAAGGAAATCATCGGCATATCTGATGTACCCAAATCTAGGATAATACCTGTTTGTGTAGTAGGTTTTGCCTTTGTATTCCCCACTCTTGCTCTGTTTGACTTTCTGGTGGTTGGATAATACTTCTCCTTCCAGTCCGTCTAGGGCGATGTTAGCCAGAAGTGGGCTAATGATACCGCCTTGGGGAGTGCCTGTTTCTGTTGGGTTAAACTTGTTAGCCTCCACGTAACCTGCTTTTAGCCACTGTTTGATTAGTTCTTTGCTAGGAATTTCTCCAATAGCATTGAGTACGTATTCGTGGCTGATGTGGTCAAATGCTCCTTTAATATCTGCGTCTAGAATCCATTCATCGCCTCCCTTTCGTAATCGGGTATGAACTTGTTCTATTGCATCGTGACAGCTTCGCCCTGGTCGAAAGCCATAGCTGTTGGCTTCAAATAAGGCTTCCCAACTCGGCTCCAGTGCGTTTTTGACCACTGCTTGCATCACTCTATCCTTGAGAGTTGGTATCCCCAAAGGACGCTTTTTACCATTTGCTTTTGGAATGTATATCCTTTTAGCAGGCTTTGCTTTCCAAGGGTTCAGCTTCAGGATTTCGTGTATTAGTTGGATTCTCATCTGAGGGTTGAGAGCAAGTTGGTTATCCACTCCTGCTGTTTTCTTCCCTTGGTTAGTTTGAGTGACCCGTCTAACTGCAAGTAGCAGGTTGGACATACTTTTTAACATGAGTAGAGTAAGGCTCCTGACCTGATTCCACTCATTCCTCTGAGTCGCACGATAAATCCTCTGTCTGAGATTTCTCACCACCTTTGTAGCAGCTTTCCAATTCAGGTCTACCCATTTCTCAGGTAATGCGTCTGTTCCGATTTCGTTACCGAATCTATCTTTCACAGAAGTTTGATTTCCTTACATTGGTTTATCGTTAAATACCTGCCAGAATTTGGCTTCCTTTGAGTTGGAGCAAATCTTGAACTCCTATCTGTGGCATTACCCACAGCATTCGCTTTTTCTGGCATCCTTTACCCTCTAAGTATTCTGCTTTCCTTACGGTTGGCTTACTCAGACTTCGACTTGTACTGAGAACCTATAGGGCTTTCCGCAGTTCTATGTGTTTGAGATTCGTCACGGGTCGGGTTCCATCTCTGCTCCGGTGGGATTATATTTCGTCGAACTAGAGAATCATCAACTCTAGTTCTACCCACTTACCTTTTGGTGAGAGTGTTTCAGCCTTATTTCACTCTTTATTCATCACGAAGTGTACAAACGATGGTTACTGGTGATTAACCCTTTCGTGCTTCCCCTTGCTCCTTTCCAACGCGAGGCTGTTAGATGAGGCTACTTTCGTGGTCTGCATTCCATTAGGTTCATTATTTACTACTAACGTGACCGGGGTAGCGTGACCCTTTTACGTGGGGACAACGGGACGAAATCCGTTGGGAGAGAAGGCTCTCCACTCATAACACGTAGCTTAACTACGTCGCGCAATGATTGTAAACGGGTCAGGGTAAACGCATCTAAATTAAGTTGACAGAAAATCATATTTGTGCATCAGTTTTTTTTTATAAAACAATTCTTAA
>NZ_JAUBTI010000039.1:0-52922 GCF_036702415.1 Microcoleus sp. D3_18a_C4
GTATTGTACAATACGCGAGCGGGGACGCTCGCACTACAATAAAAAAAATGCTTTTTACAAAACTGAGATGCTCCCAGCCCGATCCCCCCTTAGCTTGCCCCCTACTCCCCCTTAAGAAGGGGGGGACAAGAGCTTACTCTTGCGTCCCCCTTCTTAAGGGGGATTGAGGGGGATCTCGCCCGGAATAAACAGTTTTAACTGAACCGTATTGAGCGTTAGCCCCCGGTATCGCACTCAGCGGGAGTGAAAGTAAATACCAGATTTGGAGTCGTTTGTGAGCTTGTCAGTAGCCCAAACTGGTTAAGGTGAGCGCGACATCCCACCCTCACCTTAACCAGTGTCGTAAGTCTTGAACTAATAACTAATGACTAATGACTAATGACTAATGATTACCTTCCTCCGACTACAACATTTTTAATCCGCAAATGGGGGCCGCCGACACTTACGGGCAAACCACTCTGGCCGCCTTTACCGCAACCGCCGTAGGCATAAACCGAGTCGTTTCCTATCGACTCAATATCCTTTAAAGTCTGAAATACATTGCCGCTTAAAGTGACATCGCTCACTGGTTCGGCTAATTTGCCGTCGCGAATCATAAAACCTTGAGCCGCCGCAAAGGTAAACATTTCGCCGTTGGTTTGTCCTCCCAACATCCGCACTGCATAAACTCCTTCGTCAATGTCGGCAACCATTTCGTCAAAAGAATGTTCGCCAGACTCGATCGCAGTATTAGTCATCCGCACCAAAGGCATAAAAGTAGCACTTAAAGCCCGGGCATTTCCCGTCGGACTTTCGCCCATTTTGCCCGCAGTCTCGCGATTGTGCATCCGAGCGGCTAAAACTCCATTTTTAATTAAATGCTTGCACTGAGCCGGCACGCCTTCGTCGTCATATTTCAAAGTTCCCGGCAATCCCGGCACAGTGGCGTCGTCAATTACATTTAATTGTTCGATCGCCACAGGCTTGCCCAATGTCAACAATTCCTGCATTTTCGGGTTTTCGTAAATGCCGTCTGCTTCCGACAAATGCCCGAAAGCTTCGTGAATAAAAACCCCCGACAAATAAGGGTCTAAAATCACCGGATACTGACCGCCTTTCACCGATTTGGCCTCTAGTTGGCCCACTGCTCGAACGGCCGCACTCTTAACACGATCTTCAATATTTGTCAAGACATCGTAATCCGATCGCGAGTGAATCGACTCAAACCCTTGGCGGACGACACCGCCCTCCCCGCGGGCGATCGCTCCGAAACGCCCGGTCACGTCCAAGCGCTCTTGAGCGATGCAAGTACCTTGAGAATTCACAAAATAAGTAATCCCAAATCTGTCGCTGTAACCTGCCATTGTCGTCTGAATTCGCGGGTCATAATCTAACAGCAACTGGTTGTAAGATTCCAGCAATTTCCGCTTTTCGGCTAGAGTAATAGAGCGCGGGTCACGGCCCAATTCCACCGCTACATAATCTTGAATCGGGGTGACATCTGCTAGTAGAGTTTTTTCGCTGCCAACCAAACGAGACTGCACTACAGCTTCTTCAATGCGGTCTTTTAACTCATCTAAACCGTTAAAAGTTACAAAACTCCAGCCACCTTTGTGACAGGCGCGGATGCCGCCGGCGAGACTAAAACTGCGGTTGACAGCATCTAACTGAGGGCCGCGAAAACTAATCGCAGTTGACTCGCTTTGTTCGAGGCGAACTTCTAGATAATCTACGCGATCGCGGTAAGGTGCGATCGCTTCCATCAACTGTTCTTGCATCAAATTGCCCCTATGATAGATTCGGCGTAGCGCTGAAAAAAATTATTGCTAACCTTATTTTAGCTAATAACTCCCGTCTTTCGGGTGCGCGTTCCCCCACCGCTGTGGTGCGGGAGTATGGCGCGCCCTACCCGATAAATGACCAGTCGCCAGAAGCGGATAGGGACAGAACCCTATCCGGTTCGAGGATTTGACGAGTGGAAAATACGCTATTGAAATCTACAATTCAAATGCACAACAGCTTAGAAAAAAACCAACTCGCGCCCGCTTGCCAAAAGCCCGGTATCCCCGAAATCTTGGATTTGCTTAAAAAAATAGAACTAAACTAAATCTATCTAAAGACGTAAAAAAATACCTTAACCCCCGGCAGATGGAATACTTTAAGGTTAAAAAATTCCAAATTTCACCGTATTTAGCAGCAATTTCGGCATCAATAGCGATTTTGGTCGGAGTTGGCATTTTAGATCGCTCTGAACAGCGGCGGTTTTTTCACTACAACCGCGCTAGTACCCTCGATCGCCTCAGCACAGTCCGTTCTAAGCTGGAAGCCTCTTTGAATTCCCGCCTGTTTTTGATGCGGGGTTTGGGGGCTTACCTTTCCAACAACCCAAACATCACCGAAGCCGAGTTTACAGCGACGGCGAGAATTCTGGTGGCACAGCAACCGGGCATTCGCGCCATAACTTTAGTTAAAGGCACGACGGTGGCTTACATTTATCCACGGGAGGGAAATGAAGCGGCGATCGGAGTTGACTTGACGACGCTACCCGAACAGCGGGAAATGGTCAAAGAGGTCATCCGAACCAGAAAAACTTTGCTAGCCGGGCCCGTGAAATTATTGGAGGGGGACGAGACTTTCATCAGCCGATCGCCGATTTTTCTCACACCCTCCGGCGCCGAGGCAGAAACAGGAGTTTACTGGGGCTTGACAGGCCTGATCATCGACAAAAATACCCTCATTGAGGAAGCAGGACTCAACGACTCCTCAGCGAAGCTGCAATACGCTCTGCGGGGCAAAGACGGTTCGGAAGCCTCCGGCCCTGTGTTTTTCGGTGACGGGTCAATTTTTGAGGAGAATCCCGTGGTGCTGGAAGTGACTTTGCCCAACGGTTCCTGGCAGTTGGCAGCAATTCCGGCGGGAGGATGGCCTGCGAATTCGCCGTTTCGGGGGTGGGTGATCTTTGGAGGCGACTTGCTGGCACTTTTGACTGGGGTGGCAGTTTTTAGCGGGGTGTACGGCCGTGCGAAACTGCGGGAGAGCGAAGTTAAGTACCGGCAATTAGTTGAGAATGCTAACAGCATGATTGTGCAGTTAGACAGTGAAGGTAATATTACTTTTTTTAACGAGTTTGCTGAAGATTTTTTCGGGTATTCAGAAGCAGAAATCATCGGCCAAAGTGCGATCGGCACAATTATACCGAAAACAGAGTTATTTGAAAGTGACCTCGCGACAAAGATTCGAGACTGTTTGGCACAGCCGGAAAAATACTTCCAAAACGAAAATGAAAACATCCGCAGCAATGGAGAAAGGGTGTGGATAGCGTGGACAAATAAACCTTTACTAGATGCGAAGGGAAATGTGGCAGGACTGCTTTGTATCGGGACGGATATTAGCGATCGCAAACAAGCTGAAATCGCCCTGCAAGGTTCTGAAGCGGAACTTCGAGCTTTGTTCGCTGCCATGAACGACGTAATTTTCGAGATTGATATTGAGGGACGCTTGCTGAAAATTGCCCCGACAAATCCAGAATTATTGTACAAGCCACCGGCGGAATTTTCCGGGAAAAAAATCAGCGAATTATTCGAGCCAGAAATGGCAGATATTTTTCACGATAAAATTCGCACCGCCCTTGCTACAAATCAAACCTGTACTTTTGAATATAACCTGGAACTTGCCAGCGTACAAACGTGGTTTGCCGCTACCATTTCGCCAATGAAAGAAAACACGGCTCTGTGGGTAGCCCGCAACATTACGGAGCGCAAGCAAGCTGAAAATTGGTTAACGGGTCAAAAACAAATTTTAGAAATGATTGCTAAGGGTGCTTCTCTGGGCGATACTTTAAATACTTTAGTTAAAATTATCGAGCAGCAATCTAGAGATGTCATCGGTTCGATATTGCTTCTAGCTCCAGACGGAAAACATTTGCTGCACGGAGCCGCGCCCAGTTTGCCCGACAGTTACAATGCTGCTATTCATGGCATAGCCATCGGGCCGGATGTCGGTTCCTGCGGCTCTGCTACCTTTAGCCGCCAACAGGTAATCGTTACAGATATTGCCAGCGATCCTTTGTGGGAAAATTATCGAGATTTAGCCTTGAGTTTTGGACTGAGAGCTTGCTTGTCTACTCCTATTTTCTCATCTCAGGGTCAAGTTTTGGGGACTTTTGGAATGTATTATTCCCAACCGCGCTACCCCAAAAACTTTGATCTGCAATTGATAGAAGCGTCGATTAATTTAGCAGGAATTGCGATCGAACGCAACCAGGCAGAAGAAAGTCTCAAACAGCTCAATCAAGAACTCGAAAATAGAGTGAAACAGAGAACTGCTCAATTGATGCAAACTGAAGAACGCTGGCAGTTAGCACTCAAAGGCAACAATGACGGCATTTGGGACTGGAACTTGCAAACCGGTGAACTTTTTGTTTCCGATCGCTTTAAGGAAATCACTGGTTACGAAGATAGTGACATTAGCGATTACAATAATACATGGAATACGAGTTTACATCCCGATGATTTAGTGAGTTCTCAGCAACTTCTTCAAGAACACTTGGAGAGAAAAACGCCGCATTACATCACCGAATACCGCTTGTGGTGCTACAACAGCGCTTACAAATGGATATTGAGTCGGGGACAAGCTTTGTGGGACGAATCTGGAAAAGCAGTCCGCATGGTTGGTTCAATTACTGACATTACCGAGCGCAAACAAGCAGAGGAAGCACTGCGGGAAAGCGAGGCAAGATTCCAAAAGCTGTCTGCTAATGTGCCGGGAATCATTTATCAATTTTTGTTGTGTGCCGATGGCTCTTTCAGTTTTTCTTACATAAATGGTGCTTGCCGAGAACTTTTTGAGTTAGATCCAGAAGATGTTGGGAAAAATGCGGCTTTGGTAACAGATTTAATTCATCCCGAAGACCGCCAAAATCATGACGAATCTGTTGCTATTTCTGCCCAGAGTTTGCAAGCTTGGCAGTGGGAAGGACGGATGGTGCTGCCTTCCGGCAACATTCGTTGGTTTCAGATAAATGCGCGTCCTGAAGCTAAGGACAACGGCGATATTCTTTGGGACGGCATCGCCGTTGATGTTACCGATCGCAAACAAGCTGAATTAGAATTGCAAGAAAGCCAGCAGTTTATTCAAAAAGTAGCCGAGGCTACTCCCGGTATTTTGTATCTATACGACTTGGAAGAACAGCGCAATATCTACACTAATACTTCACTGTTCGGGCTTTTGGGATATACCCTTGACGACATTACAGCGATGGATTCGTCACTCATGCCTCAGTTAATCTACCCCGAAGATTTGCCTAAAATCGTGAAACATCACGCGAGCTTTGCAGAAGTTGAAGATGGCGAAACTAGGGAAATTGAGTACCGGGTACAGGGAGCATACGGTCAATTGTTGTGGCTGCAAAGCCGGGATACTATTTTTAGTAGGAATGCGGAGGGTCAGGCTAAGGTAATAATTGGAGTTTCCCAGGATATTACGACTCGCAAGCAAGCAGAGGAAGCACTGCGGCAAAGCGAGGAACGAGAAAGAGAAAAAGCCAGAGATTTAGAGTCAGCGCTGCGGTCATTGCGCTCTACTCAAACTCAACTCATTCAAACTGAAAAAATGTCTTCTTTGGGGCAATTAGTGGCTGGCATCGCTCACGAAATTAATAATCCCGTTAATTTCATTCACGCTAACATTGATTATCTCAACCAGTATACTACACAGTTGCTCGATCTGGTGAGCCTTTACGAAGATGAGTATCCCGAACCTAATTCAAGAATTGTGGATCGCATTCAAGAGATTGATTTAGATTTCATGGCTGAGGATTTAATAAAACTTGTGGGTTCAATGCAGGTAGGAACCGAGCGCATCCGGCAAATTGTGTTGTCCCTCAGAAATTTCTCGCGACTGGACGAATCCGCCATGAAGCCGGTCGATATTCACGCGGGAATTGAGAGCACTTTGTTGATTTTGCAGCACCGCTTGAAGAGTAGGGACTCTCGCCCGGAAATTGAAGTAATTAAGGAGTTTGGAAAACTGCCACTGGTGGAGTGCTATGCTAGCCAACTGAATCAGGTGTTTATGAATATTATTGCTAATGCAATTGATGCTATTGAAGAACGATATCACCAGTTATCTGTTCCACAATCAGAGACAAAGAGTGGACGGATTACTATTTCCACTGGTGTCACTCCCCAGAAGACTGTGAGGGTAGAAATTTCGGACAACGGTACGGGCATTCCGGAGGGGATAGTCGATCGCATTTTTAACCCGTTTTTTACTACAAAAGCTGTGGGGAAAGGTACGGGGTTGGGAATGTCTATCGCGCACTCGATTGTGGTGGAAAAGCACAAGGGTAAGATTGAGTGTATTTCTTCCATAGGATGCGGAACAACTTTTAATATTGAGATTCCGATCGACCAAGTGTATAAATAGTAGGGCGTCAGTCGATTTTAGATTTTAGATTTTAGATTTTAGATTTGAGATTGACTCCGCAGTGGTAGGGTGCGTCAGTCGATTTTAGATTTGAGATTTGAGATTGACTCCGCAGTGGTAGGATTCGTCAGCAGAGCCTGATTTTCAGGGGCGCAGCCAGGGGCCATAAGCTGACTCACCCTACAATTTAAAGACTAAAATAGACGGAAGCTGCGAATGAAGCGGTGCCGCATCAAACCTTTAATTGTAGAAAAATTGACATGATGGGATTAATCCTGGAAGCCCTGCAAGCAATGGGACACAATGTCCGCTGGATGTCTTGGAATTTATTTTTGGGTTTAGTACCGCTGGGCCTGAGTTTTTGGCTGTTCCGCAAACCTCGATCGCGCTGGCTGCTGTGGGGTACGGGCTTTCTCCTGGGCGCTACTTTTTTGTCCAGTACGCGCCCTGTTTTTGCGTATGTGAGGCACATAGTGCAAGATGTGGGCAAAACTTACGTTTTGGGGGCGATCGCGATTACGCTGGCACTGATGGCTGTAGACATCTGGGTACTGCGGCAGCGCGGAGTTCGCTCTCTCCGGTGGTGGGGCGGTTTTTTCTGGTTTATCGCATTTTTACCCAATGCGCCCTACGTTTTAACTGATATCATTCACCTGATCCGCCAGATTAAAGAGGGGAACTCGGTGTGGACTGTGACTCTGGCTTTGATTCCCCAATATCTCGCGTTTATGCTGATCGGGTTTGGGGCTTACGTGCTGTCGGTGATGAATTTGGGTTACTATTTGAAGCAACAGGGTTTGAGTAGATTTATCCTGGTAACGGAGATAACTATACACGCACTTTCGGCGATCGGCATTTATTTAGGGCGATTTATCCGCTTCAACACTTGGGACATTCTTACTAACCCCGATGCGCTGGTTAACAGTGTAATGAACGATTTGATAGGCAAGCGTCCGGTTTTAGTAATGGCTGTCACTTTTGTAGTAATTGCTGTTTTGTATTGGCTAATGAAACAAGTAATTTTAGGGATTAGCCAACGATTTTATCCCAGTAAATTGCAGTCGGACTTGGCCGGCGATAGCGCAACTTCTTCCAGCTAGAGAGATTTGAGATTTGAGATTAAAGAATTGATTCAACAGATGAATATAAGAGCTTGAACTAAGCTCCCAATTTTTTGGTCTCCACCACTTAACTCGGAAAACCAGTTTCCGTCTGTGGGTGAGACAAATTTTTTCGCCAAACTTCGACATAAATTACTGCTGCTGTTTGTCACAAGAATTGATAGGTTAGGGAGCATCTCAGTTTTGCATTTACAGTGCGAGCGTCCCCGCTCGCGTATTGTACAATACGCGAGCGGGGACGCTCGCACTACAATAAAAAAAATGCTTTTTACAAAACTGAGATGCTCCCATATGTTAGAACAGTCAAAGTAGTTTTGTAAACAGCAAAGATGAATCGATTTGACCGTCAGTTGTGGCAGAGATTTATTGCGATCGCTCAACCTTACTTTTATCCTTTAGAGCCTGGGAGCGGCAGAATCTTTTTAGGATTAGTAGCGCAGTTGTTGATATTTCTGTTCGCTGCGATGTTTGTACTCGTCAGCGCTGTGTGTTTGGGTACTCAAGTCTTATTTCCCGAATTTGTCAATAGTATTGCAGCCGGCTTAGTTACTTTGTTGAAAGGAATTATTAATTCGCCCGCAATTGCGATCGTGGCTTTAATGTTAATTCTTCCTTTCAGCGCTTTTGTCTGGTTCAAAGACAGATTGACGCCGCACTGGCAGCCCTGGGCTTTATTGACTTTGCTGCTGTTTTTGTCCCTGTCAGTCAGCGGTATGAATGTAATAATTAGTTACGTCGGTAACTTTTTTAACACAGCACTAGCTAAGAAAGACCAGCTCAATTACTGGAAGTATCTGTTTGTGTATGCATGGGTTTTTATAGTCGGCACTCCCATTGTGGTAATTTACCGATATACCGAAGATAAATTGGGTATCTACTGGCGGGAGTGGATGACTAATAAGTTCCTCGATAAGTATTTTCAGAATCGGGCTTATTACGAAATAAATTTACACAAGGAAATCGACAATCCAGACCAGCGAATTTCCGAAGATGTCCGATCTTTTACCCGGACAAGTTTGTCATTTATGCTGCTCATGCTGGGTTCAATAGTTAATATTATATCTTTTACTGGTATCCTGTGGTCTATCTCAAAAGCACTTTCGATTTTTCTGATTATCTATGCTATTGTGGGCACGACAGCTACTCTAGTTTTTGGTCAAAGATTAGTACCTCTGAATTTCGAGCAACTTAAAAAAGAAGCAAATTTTCGCTACGGACTGGTTCACATTCGCGACAACGCCGAATCTATTGCTTTTTATGGAGGCGAGGAGCAAGAATCATTTCAAATAAAGCAGCGATTTGTGGAAGTATTTCGCAATTTTAATTTGCTAATTGGTTGGCAGCGGAATTTGGATTATTTCACAACTGGATACGGATATGCTGTGGTGATTATTCCGGCTTTGTTTCTGGCTCCAACTTATTTTGCCGATCAAAGTGGTACAATCGAGTTTGGAGATATCACTCAAGCTGGTTTTGCTTTTAGTCAGGTTTTGCGCGCTTTTTCTGTGATTGTAACTCAGATTGAGCCGCTGAGTTCTTTTGCCGCTAGTATCAATCGTTTGACTGTATTTACAGATACTCTGGAAGCGAAAAAAGCGGTATCTCGTCCTGGAGGAACTGCTATAGATGTAGTAGTAGATTCTCAGTTGACACTGGAGCACGTTACTTTAGAGACTCCGCAGCATCAAAAGACTTTAATTAGGGATTTGTCGGTAGCAGTGCAGCCCGGTGAAGGACTGTTAATTGTCGGACAAAGCGGTGCTGGAAAGAGTTCCTTGCTGCGGGCCATTGCGGGTTTGTGGGACGCGGGAACGGGGCGTTTAGGGCGACCGGAATTGGGGGAAATGCTGTTTTTGCCGCAGCGTCCTTATATGATTTTGGGTAGTTTGCGATCGCAACTTTTGTATCCCAATACCAGCAGCGAGGTTGATGAGGAAAAATTGCGCCGCGTTTTGGCATCAGTAAATTTAGCAGATTTGCCGGACAGATTGGACGGTTTTGATGCGAATTTAGATTGGGGCGAGATTTTGTCGCTGGGAGAACAGCAACGTTTAGCTTTTGCTAGATTGTTATTGACGGAACCGAGATACGCTATTTTGGATGAGGCGACAAGTGCTTTGGATTTGAAGAACGAGCAACATTTATACGAGCAGTTGCAAGCCACTAAAACTACGTTTGTGAGTGTCGGTCACCGATTGAGTTTAGTGAAATATCACCAGCAGGTTTTGGAACTTCTGGGCGATGGGAGTTGGCGGCTGCTTTCGGCCCAAGAATACCGCGCTACTGCGACAAATTTTGGCTGATACAGCGCTGCTTTCCAAAATGGTGAATTTACGCGCTTGTTGGTTCGCGGTGGGTTGTGGTGCGGTTGGAGATTTATGGTTTGGTGCTATAAATTAAGCGCCGCGCCTCCACTCTACAATAGGTTTTACGGGTCGGAAATAGCAACAATTAATGCAGATTAACTCCCCGTTTCTCATAGCTGGTAAAAGTATAGTCATTTATAGGCATGGGAGGCTTCAAGTCCCTCCCCATTCACTTTTACTTTGAGCGGATTGACCCGCATTGGCCCAACTACGCAGCTCCCTATCAAGAAAGCTGAACGCATTTGGGATTGCTTTTCTGAGGATGTTGTACGAAGCGTTGATATCAGAATTAATTAACTGACCAGTCGATGTTTTGTACAAACCTCGCTTGATTCGTTTACCAGTAAACACAGGCTCTTTTTCTGTTTTCCCGTAGACAGGGATTGAATCTAAACCCAAAAAATTTGCGCGAGATGTGTAAGATTCTTCCTGTACAATTACATCGATTCCTACCAACCGAGCTTTGTATTCCAACATCTCAATTAATCGAGAGTGAGGAATACTAACAAATTTTTGGTTGGTTTGCTTCCCTAAATCAATTTCTGTTTTCCACTGCGCGTTCTTGCCAATTACTAGCGTCCCAATCTGCTTGGTGAGCAAAAGGTTAATAATTAGACGGCTAGCATGATGTAAGTAATTGTCTACTTTCTGATTGCGACAGCGAGTTAAGCGCTGAATTCGGGGTGATATTTTGCGGTTCCCTTTTAACTGGGATTGTAATCGTGATTTTCGCTTGTTGTAGAACTGGTTGATCGATTTCAATGGTCGCCCGTTAATCAACAAAGGGAGAAATCCCGGTTGATTTGAAGTTAACGCCACTAAATTATCCAGTCCTAAATCCATACTAGCTACAAAATTAGCGTTGCCAAGGGTGGAGTCCGGTTCATCATAAATTACCTCAATTACATAGGAATCACATTTCGGAACCAGCCTAATTTGGCAAACCTGGTCGGGATTGACTTGGGTTTTAATTAAAAGTTCTGTACCCGAAAGTTTAATGATTCCTTTCTTCAACTGTTTGCTGCTAATTGCTTGAATCGTGTAGATGAGAAGGTTGCGCCCTTTGACCTTATCTTTGTACTTTGGTAGTTTTGGGCGACCTGTGAATTTGGAATGATCGACTTTATAAGCTTTAACAGCCGCAAAAAACGATTTCCAGTTCTTGTCTAAAACCATTAAGATTTGCTGACTTACTTTTGCAGGCAAAGCCTTGTAGGCTTCATGAGACTTCATCAAGCGGTTCGTTTCGTTGTAATTAACATAGCCCCACCCATAAATAAAACTCTGACGAATAACGTAATTGGCGGCATTGTAGAGGTTTTTGGACTTGAAAGCTAGTTCGTCAATTTGGGCGAAACGATGTTCCGTGGATTTAATGATGTGCCTCTCTGTTAACTGCATTTGAGATTTCCGTTTTTCTGGCTGTGCGTATTCCTTATTCAACACTTACAACATAATACCATTATTGTTTATAATTGCTTATAAACTCAATGAAGTTTCTCATACCATTTTAGATTAAAGGATTAAAGAATTGGGAATGACTGATTGTGTATTGGTTTGGATCACGGGCCGAGAGTAGCAATTTTTTAAACTGGTATCACAATCGATAATTGGGTATAAATATCTAAAACTGCCCAAACAACAAAAAGCAAGCTGAACGTTGGTAGATTCGATTCAATTGCTCGCCTGCGAGAACTCACACAATATAATAGAAGATAGATTTTTAGTATAGACGAGATTCCTACCTTGACTACTCCGATTCCTCAAAACTTTGTGCAAACGATCGCCAAACAGCGCGGTGTCACAGATGCCGAGTTAGAAACTGTGTTTATGGCTCTGGACGGTCAATCTACAGCGACGATCGCAACCAAGCTTGGCATTAGCGACATCGCCGTTCGCAAAAGACTCGGCGAAGTTTACAAAAAGTTTCAGATCGGGGGGAACGGCCCTGGAAAGCTTTCGGAATTGAGGCATCAGTTGCTGTTTTCATACCACATCGATCGGGGAACGAGCGATTTTAGTCGAGGTAAAGGCTCTCTATTGAAGATGGCGCTCGGACACCGACAGGAAGATTGGGGTCAAGCACCGGATGTTTCGGTTTTTTACGGACGGACTGAAGAATTAACTACTTTAAAGCAGTGGATTGTATCAGATAATTGTCGCCTGGTAGCGCTGCTGGGTTTGGCTGGTAACGGCAAAACAACTCTGTCGGTGCAGTTGGCAAAACAGGTACAGAATGAGTTTGATTTTGTGATTTGGCGCTCGCTGCGATCGACACCCGCACCATCCGACTTCCTAGGGAGCTTAATTCAACTTTTTTATAACCAACAAAAACCCGATGTGCCGCTCGACCTCAACACCCAAATTTCGCGCTTGGTCGAGTATCTGCGGAAACACCGCTGTCTGGTAATTTTAGATGATTTTGAAGCGGTTCTCAGACCTGAAGAATTAGCGGGACACTACCGCGAAGGCTGCGAAGGATATCGAGATTTAATCGTGCGGCTGTGTGAGGTCAATCACAATAGCTGTTTACTGCTAGTTAGTTCGGAAGAGCCTACGGAACTGGCTTTGCAGGCGGGAGAAAAAGTGCGGTCTTTAAAACCTGCTATTTCCGAGGAAATAGCGCGGGAAATTTTCCAAGAAAAAGGTTTGTCGCCTCAAGATCGAGAGTTGGAAATCTTGTTATCCCGGTACGGAGGCAATCTGTTAGCATTAAAGATTGTAGCGACAACAATTAACGAGTTTTTTGAGGGGAATGTTTTAAAGCTTTTGGAAGCTACGGCTTTATTTATTGAAGAACATATCAGCAATTTGCTCGCGCAGCAGTTCGATCGAATGTCGAGTTCTGAACAAGAGATTGCCTACTGGATTGCTATTGCTCAAAGCCCGATTTCCCTGGCGACTTTGCGAGAGCAGATGTTGGTCAATTCCTCGCTTTCAGATTTGCTGAAAAATCTCGATTCTCTGGGTCGTCGCTCGCTGATTGACAAAATCAGTGAGGGCGGGGAAACTGTTTTTATGCTTCAGCCTTTGATCGTGCAATATGTGGCCGACCGATTAGTCGATCAGATTCGATCGGAGGTTTTGGAGACGGTTAAGACGCAAGGAATAGAAAGAATACGGCTGTTGAAAACTCACAAATTGAGCATCAACATTGCTAAAAGGAAAGGGAATAAAGGCGAGCCAATTAGCTCTATTTTAGAATTAGTAAAAAATCGGCTGCAAGTTTTGTTTGCGAAAACAATAGGCTCTGAAGAACCGCTAAATATCTTGAATAAAGTTGCCTCCGATCTGGAGGATAAATCCCTTCTTGAGGTGGGATATGCTAGGGAGAATCTGGCGCAGATTATTTCAGAAATTCAGGGCTAACAAAAAAGCGATCGCCCTTTGACAAAAGCGATCGCCCAATTTTCAACAAAAACAGAATTCGGTAAAATTATTTGACAATGCCAAAAACCGATGCAGATTCAGACCCTGTAATTTTGTCCAAAGCAGGTGATTTTTGAGCTTGGGCAATTTTGGGAACCAAAAGTTGATTCGCATAAATCCGAGGATTTTGTTGAGCAATTTGGATGTAAGATTGGCGGACTTCTGCGTTGACTGCGACAGTCTTGGCATCGTAGACTTGCATGGCCATGTTGGGATAAAAACCAATGCCGACAATCGGTATCAAAAAGCAAAATGCGATCGCCACTTCCCGAGGTTTAGCATCAATAAACGGTGCATCACCAGGCAAAACGCAACTATTACCAAAACAAACCGCTTCATCCAGATTGTTTCTCTGATTCTGCAAATTGAGATCCTCAAGGTCGCAAGCCGCTAGTGTCCCACAGTTGTAAAATAACTGTCGCAGCATCGAGAGCAAATAAATCGGCGTCAAAATCAGTCCTACTGCCGCCAGGAACACTGTCACCGCGCGGAAAGAACCGCTGTACATATCGCTAGTTGCGACGCCCACAAACACTGACAGTTCGCTAGCAAAACCGCTCATTCCGGGGAGGGCCAAGGATGCCATCGCGCCTGCGGTAAACAAGGCAAACACTTTCGGCATGACTTTTCCAATCTCGCCCATCTCGTCCATGATCATGGTATGGGTGCGATCGTAAGTAACGCCAGCCAGGAAAAACAATACTGAGGCGATTAAACCGTGGGAAATCATTTGCAACAGCGCCCCGTTGATTCCCAAATCCGTGAAGGAAGCAATACCCAACAACACGAATCCCATGTGAGAAATCGACGAATTCGCTAAGCGGCGCTTCATGTTCGATTGGCCGAAGGAATTCAGCGCGCCGTAGATAATATTGACTACGCCGAGCACCGCCATAATCGGTGCAAAGTAAACGTGTGCTTGGGGAAGAAGTTCCAAATTCAGGCGAATCAGTCCGTATCCGCCCATTTTCAGCAATACGCCGGCCAGAATCATCGATACGGGAGAAGATGCTTCACCGTGGGCATCAGGTAGCCAAGTGTGGAAGGGGAAAATCGCCAGTTTCACACCGAAGGCAATCAGCAATCCCGCATAAAGCAGTAATTCTAAACTCAGTGGGTAGTCCTTCAAGCCGAGTTCTACCATGTCGAAGGTGGGGGTGCCTCCGCCGTAGAATGCCATTGCTAAGGCTGCTATCAAAATAAAGATGGAAGCGCCTGCGGTGTAAATCAAGAATTTGGTAGCTGCGTAGCGGCGGTTTTGTCCGCCCCAAATCGAGATTAGGAGGTACACCGGAATTAGTTCTAGTTCCCAGACAATGAACAGCAGCATGATGTCTTGGGCGACGAACACTCCTATTTGTGCGGAGTACATCACCAGCATCAGGAAGTAGAAGAGTCGCGGCTTGCGATCGACTTCCCAGGCTGCAAAGATTGATAGCGTCGTCACCAATCCCGCCAACAGTACCAACGGCACAGACAGCCCGTCAACGGAAACAGACCAGTTGAGGCCTAAAGAAGGTATCCAGGGATATTGTTCGACGATTTGGAAAGTAGAGATGCTTGGATCGTAATGAGTCCAAAACACCCAGCACATTAATACAAAATCTGCAATGCCTACGCCTAGGGCATACCAGCGCACGGTTTTGCCGTCTGTATCGGGCAGAAAAGGGATGGCGAGGGAAGCTACGAGGGGTAGGATGACAATTGCGGTCAGCCAAGGAAATTGATCCGCTATCATATTGAGAATAAATACTTAGTTGGAAGTTACCAAAATTATAATACGAAAGTTAATTAAAACTTAAGATTTATTCATAAATATTTTTTATATCTAGGGCGTGTCATTAATTAGGTTGGTTGACAAAACAGAATTAACGTGTATTGAGTAGCGCTCAGAGGGTTAAGCCAGCCCAATGACGGATGCTGCCAGTAGCGCCGTGTCATCGGGTTTTCCTGAAGCTTGAGCGATCGCTCCGAACCATACGCACATTCGTCAGCTTTTGTCAACTCTTTTAATTGATGACACACCCTAGATAAACGCGAAGACACATATCACGAATTGCTACACACGTCAATTGATTTTAGATTTTAGATTTTCGATTTTCGATTCAGGACTTACGAACAACAAAATATAGCGTTTTGTTGGCGCAATCTGCCTGTGGTTGCGCCTATTCTGGTAGATGGTGGGGTAAATTTATCTATATTAACTAAAATTGCTAGTTCTTGTAAAAACCAAGAAGGTTGAAAACTGATATAAGTATTCACAGCGATCTAGATAAAGTCAAAAGCCGATCGCCAAAAGATGCAATTAAAGTGCGATCGACCAATTGCGAGATCCATTTTTCCCGTATACCAGATTCTCCGTAAAAAGCCCCCGCCAATTGTCCGTAAACCGCACCTGTTGTATCCGCGTCGTCGCCCAAATTTACAGCCAACAAACAGCCTTCGGCAAAAGAAGAACTGTTGTAAAACGCCCAAAGTGCCGCCTCCAAAGACTTCACAACATAACCCGTACCTTTAATTTCAGGAGGTTGTCGCAATTTAAAAGAACCCGCCGCAATCTCATCAATCTCTGCTACCAGCGGATTTGCGGCCCAATATCCCGAAATAGGACAATATCTTTCCGACAGCAACACATCTTTAGCAACCCCCTTCACAGCCCCCGCAATTAAAGCACCAAAATAGCGGCAAGCATCCACACAAGTAGCAGCACCGTGAGTAGTTCGAGAACTTTGTGCCGATTTTTCTATTAATTCTAAAGGATTATTCGCATAAAACAAAGGCACGGGAGCCAAGCGCATAATCGAACCATTGCCAGCAGTCTGAGCATCGGTAAAACCGCAGTAAGGTTTTCTTGTATCTTCAAACTTCCAAAGTGCTTGTTGAACCGTATTGCCAATATCAAAACATCCACCAGTGCTGCTCAAATGTCCCTCTCGCCACCACCGCAAATAAGTTTCTAACTGATGGACTGGATCGAAACCTTGCTTCTCAATCAAACTTTCAGCCAAACAAAGCGCCATCGAAGTATCGTCCGTCCACTCGCCCGGTTGCAGTCGAAACGGGCCGCCGCCAACCATATCGTTAATAGGCGCAAACGTTCCTGGGCGACAGAACTCTAAAGTTGTTCCCAAAGCATCGCCAACTGCTAAACCGAGAAGACTGCCGCGATAACGTTCTATTTGCTGCATATAGTAATGGGGAATGGGGAATTGGGAATGGGGAATTGGGAATGGGGAATTGGTAACGAGTAATTCAGGATTTATGCACCGATAGAAGAAACCGGGTTTTTTACCGAATCTGCCGGTTGCAACGAAGTATTTTTGTAAAAAAACCCGGTTTCTAGACCCCCATGCGTAAGTCCTATAATTGTCTAAAGTGCGCGCGGAGTGCCCGGCTAATGACTAATGACTAATGACTAATGACTAATGACTAATGACTAATGACTAATGACTAATGACCACTCAGGCTAATATTGATGTTAACCTGTCCATACCCGAACTCAGACTTGTCCATGACACCCGATGCCACCGCCGGAGCCACTTCCGCCCCTGCCACTCAATCCACACCCGAAGTCAGCTTGGAGCTGCAAGTCCGACTCAAGACAGAAGATGGACAGCTACTGTTGCTACTCCCCCCCGAAACCAACAGCGAACCCGCAACAGCCTCCGCCTCGACTTGGACTGAACTTTGGCAGCAGCTAAAAGTCAGGCTGAACGCAGGAGAACGCTTTTGGCAGCCAAACGCAGAAGTACAATTGATGGGGAACGATCGACTTTTAGATATCCGCCAACTACAAGAAATCGCCGATGCCCTCTCCGAAGTGGAACTGCAACTCAAACGAGTCCACACCAGTCGCCGCCAAACCGCCGTTGCTGCTGCTACAGCAGGCTATTGTGTAGAACAGCAGCCTCCGGTTTCTTCCCTGAATCAAGCCACTGCCGAAAAACCGCAATCGCTGGCGGAACCTTTATATTTGCAGATGACAGTGCGATCGGGCGTAGAAATTCGTCATCCAGGCACCGTCGTACTTTTAGGAGACGTAAATCCCGGCGGATCGGTCATCGCCGGAGGGGATATCCTAGTTTGGGGCCGTTTGCGCGGAGTCGTGCACGCTGGTGCCAGTGGCAATACCAAAAGCGTGATTATGACCTTGCAGATGGAACCGATGGTGATTAGGATTGCTAAGTATGTTGCCAGAGGCCCAGAAACCTCACCCGCTCAGTTTTTCCCGGAAGTCGCCTATGTGACGCCCCAAGGGATTCGGATCGGTAGAGCCTCTGATTTTGACAAATCGCAGTTAGTCGGGGGTAATGGTTAGTTGACAGTTGACAGTTGACAGTTGACAGTTGACAGTTGACAGTTGACAGTTGGCAGTTGACAGTTGACGGTTGTTAGTTGGCATTTGTTAGTTGTTACCAATTAGCAATTAGCAATTAGCAATTAGCAATTACCAATTACCAATTAGCAATTAGCAATTACCAATTACCAATTAGCAATAACTAATCTAAAAATCGCTTATGGCTCGCATTATTGTTGTTACATCAGGGAAAGGCGGGGTAGGAAAAACCACCTCCACAGCCAATCTCGGCATGGCTTTAGCTAAGCGGGGGCGCAACGTTGCCGTAATTGATGCCGATTTCGGTCTCAGAAATTTAGACTTGCTGCTGGGCTTAGAAAATCGGATTGTTTACACGGCATTAGAAGTTCTCGCTGGAGAGTGCCGATTAGAGCAAGCTTTGGTGAAAGATAAGCGGCAGCCGCGCTTGGTGCTGTTGCCGGCTGCCCAAACTCGGATGAAAGATGCCATCAGCGCCGAGCAGATGAAGCAGCTTGTGGGGATGTTGGGACCAAAATACGACTATATTTTGATCGACTCTCCTGCTGGAATTGAACAAGGCTTTCAAAATGCGATCGCCCCGGCTCAAGAAGGCATCATTGTCACCACTCCCGAAATCGCTGCTGTCCGCGATGCCGATCGAGTCATCGGCCTGCTGGAAGCCAACAACGTCAAGAAAATCAACCTAATCGTCAACCGGATCAGACCCGCAATGGTGCTGGCAAATGATATGATGTCGGTGCAAGACGTGCGGGAAATCCTCGCCATTTCGCTGTTAGGCGTCGTTCCCGACGACGAGCGCGTCATCGTTTCCACCAACCGAGGGGAACCATTAGTATTGTCGGAAACGGCCTCTTTAGCTGGAACAGCCTTCGACAATATTGCCCGCCGCTTAGAAGGCGAAAAAGTTGAATTTCTCGATCTAAATCCCCGTCCCGAAAACTTCTTTACTCGCCTCCGCAAGTTCTTAAATACTAAAATTATGTGATGTGGTTATTGGCGATGTTTAACACCAGCGACCGCATCACAAAAACTAGCCGAAATTTTCCCCCAGTGACACCCGTTCTCAAAAAGAATGAAATTGTAGACTACCTCCAAACCGCACGGGAACCACTGATTCCCCAATCGAAAATCGTAAATCGCAAATCGAAAATGGTATGACCTTTTCTATGCCTAACCCTTGACAAACTCGCCATACCCATGCTATACACACTTCTCGAACGACTTTTCCCGCGCACTCCTGACAACAGCCGCGACGAGGTAAAACGGCGCCTCAAACTGGTTCTAGCCCACGATCGCTCAGAACTCAGCCCAGAAATGGTTGAGTCGATGCGCCGAGAAATTCTAGAGGTGGTATCTCGCTACGTGGAAATCGATACCACCGGGTCTGAGTTCTCGCTGGAGAGCGACCAGCGGGCCACAGCACTAATTGCAAATCTCCCGATCCGGCGAGTCAGGCTCGAACATCCACCGAGGAATTTGCCCGATAATTTGCCCGATAATTTGCCCGATAATTTGCCCCCGAATCGGCCAGAGAATCGACCCGAATATGTACCGGAGTATGTAGTCGAAATTCTCCCCGACACTACGGAGTGATAAGGATTGAGCTTTTATTGTCAGGCAAAGAGTTCGATTCGAGCCGATCGGCATTTAAATTAAACTATAGCAACCGCTTTCGTCGGTTAGAAAATAGACTACAATTAGTCGCCAGTTTTGCAGAGCGATCGCGCCGGCACCTTGGCTCAAACCGTTGTTAGGAATCAATCGCAACACCCTCGACTTGTGGGGTCGATCGGCAAAGTTCCGAGAGTTTGTCAAAATACACAAGCACAATAACCCAAGCTGAGATTACACAACTGTGGGAGGCAGGGCATGATTGCTTTGTACTCAGACCCAAAAAATAATTAAGAGTTGTAATCCCTATTGACATCTGCAGAGTTAGCTAATATTCTTATTATTTAAGATTTAAAATTCTCCAACTATTTCCAGCAAAAACTTAATAAAGTTTTCCAGTCCGCGCCTCCCTCCATAACCACTTCTAATTCTAATAAAGAGGAAGATTGAATCATGGCAGTATCTCTGAACAAAGGACAACGGGTATCGCTTGAGAAAATTTCACCCGGTCTCTCAGAAGTATTCATAGGACTGGGATGGGACGTTAAAGCTACAGACACGGGCTCTGACTTTGACCTAGACTCATCATTGTTCCTTTTAGGTGCTAACGAGAAATTAATTTCTGACAACCACTTCATTTTTTACAACAATCTCACAAGTCCAGATCCCGACAAATCAGTGCAGCACCTGGGAGATAATCTCACGGGGGCCGGCGAGGGGGATGATGAAGTTATCAAAATCAACCTCAAAAAAGTGCCTAATGATGTCCAAAAAATTCTTGTAACTGTAACCATCCATGAAGCACAGCAACGCCGTCAAAATTTTGGTCAGGTGCAAAATGCCTTCGTGCGGATCGTTAATGCCCAAACACAACAGGAAGCTGTTCGCTATGACTTGGTAGAAGATTATTCCATAGAGACAGCGCTGATCATGGCTGAACTCTACCGGAAAGACGGCGAGTGGCGTCTCAATGCAGTGGGATCAGGTTATCAAGGTGGTTTGCAAGCATTACTCGATCGCTATAGCTAATATCATTTCCGTTTAATTTGGAATTATATCCGATCGACTTCCGTAGGGGCGGGTTCACCGACAATATTTGGCTAAAACCAACAATCTCATAAACCCGCCCCGTCCATACAATTCCGATACAACCGGATTTGATATAAAAAGGTAAAACACATGGGAATTAACCTACAAAAAGGACAGCGCATCTCGCTTTCCAAAGAAGCACCAGGGCTAACAAAACTGATCTGCGGATTAGGGTGGGATGTGGCGAAACGCTCCGGTGGAGGTTTGTTTGGGGCTTTTAGCAGTGCTCCCGATTATGACCTGGATGCCTCAGTGATTTGTTTAGATGGAAATGACAAAGTGAATGATATGACCAATATCGTTTATTTTGGCAATCTCTCCCACCGTTCAGGAGCTATTACGCATCTAGGTGATAATTTGACTGGAGCGGGAGAGGGAGATGACGAGCAAATTCTCGTCGATTTATCTCGAATTCCCTCGCAAATTGTCAAACTGGTTTTTACAGTTAACATTTACGATTGCATTGCACGCAAGCAAGACTTTGGACAAGTTCAAAATGCGTTTGTGCGTTTGGTTAATACGTCCAATAATCAAGAGCTCGCAAAATATAACCTATCAGGTTCTGAATACAAAGGCATGACGGGGATGCTGATGGCAGAAATCTACAAGCATAATAATGAGTGGAAAATGGCAGCCATCGGTAACGGTGTTAAGGTTAATGGGTTACAGGAACTTGTGAAAACCTATGCTTAACAATTCCTTCGGTACATAGATGCTTTCTACTTGCTGGAATCAGACACTGAATCAATGTCTCTGTACGATCGCCTAGACTTAACCAAACACAATCGCAAGCTAAAACTCCCCCTCTCTCAACGGCTAAACCTCACTAGAACCCCCAAACTCCGCTGTCACGGCTGTCGTTCCCGTACCCAGCCTCAGTGGGAGTTTTGCCCTTCCTGTGGAAGAGTTCTAATTGATAAGGATAGCGATTTTCGCCGTTGTATTTGGGTAGATTTATCAGGAATGGATGTCGCACCCGAAAATAAAGAAGCGATATTTTCCCTACTGATGGACGCTTTCTCCAAACTCTACGGCGCATTTAGAAGCGTCAAGGTATTTTTGACCTCCGATACCCCCGATCGCCAAGAGTGGGGGGAAGATTTTACTCATGTTTATATATTCGTGGATAGCCAGCCGGTTGACTATCTCGGCGTGGCTAGCTTCAAATCGGGAATGGTTACAGATCGGGCGATTATTCGGATTGACCAAGTATTCTATGCTTCTTGCAATGCCAGCCTTAGTCTCAATCAACTATCTAACTTAATTGCAAATACCATTGCCCATGAAATAGGACATACACTAGGACTCGATCATTCTGCACTTCCGACCGATGTCATGCACAATGGACTCGTTCATACTGTTCATAGCTTAATGCCTCCCTCATTTCACGCAGAGCAAATAAACTCAATGAACAATGCTATTCGCAGATATAAAGCCTTGAATAATTGATTGGCTAGAACCATAAAATAGCTGAATTTAGAGATCGAATTCCCCTGGATTAATGCCTACAGCATGGCAAGCTTCTTTGACAACCTTCTTTTCATCTTTGTCAAAATTACCGTCCGCACCACCGATAATAATGCCAATTTGGATGACTGCACGACCTTGGTCTAGTTTTTTATTAAGTTTCCCTATCGCTTGGATAGCCTCAATTTTACCAAAATCGAAGTCTTGTGAGAGCTTCTCACAATAAAAATCAAATTTTTGCTTTAACTCCGACGCCGGAAAAATTTGGAGTGTTTTATTGGAAATTATTAGAGCAGCCGTTTTTTGTCTTTCCTCGGTATTGATAGTGCCATCAGCAGCAGCAATCAATGCACATATTGCCATTGATGCATCAGCAAAATCATTATTTTTAAACTTGGAAATATTGGTTTGCAGAGAATCATTGATTTGTGATACGTTCTGCTTTAATTTCTCCCAGAAAGTCATTTTTTCTCCTGTTTGGTGAATGAGATATGATGTTTATGACCGGAGTCACAGTAATCTAAGCTGCTCTTAACTTGCCAAGCAATTGCCAGACCCTGTAAGACCCTTAAGTTGATGAATTACACTCCT
Organism: Microcoleus sp. D3_18a_C4; assembly: GCF_036702415.1. Classification (NCBI taxonomy): domain Bacteria; kingdom Bacillati; phylum Cyanobacteriota; class Cyanophyceae; order Oscillatoriales; family Microcoleaceae; genus Microcoleus; species Microcoleus sp. D3_18a_C4. Next base: position 22,419 of record NZ_JAUBTI010000039.1, read on the forward strand.
GTAGTGTATCATGGTTCTTGAGGTTTTAGATTAATCAAGTCAATATTCATAACTAATCGCTCTTTCACAGGTTTTTTCGTGGTCTATCTTACTTAATAATTAATCGCTCTTTCCAGAGTATCTTGTAACTGAAGTTCTAACGGTCGGTCAGAGCGAATTTTCAAACCCGGTAAATCGTGTTTGACTAACGTTTTGTCGCCGGTTTCAGCAGTTGCCAACGGCCAGAGCACCCAGCGGCTGCCAGGGGAAAGAGTGCTTAAAGTTGCAGAGTTTTGAGTCAGCCAAATTATCGGCAGTTTCGACCGATTATCGATCGCATCTTCCCCAGCATTAACCGCCGCTAAAGTTTCCAAAACTACCCGGTTCCCCGATACGAGTCCAGTCCCGGCAGTCCAAAGTTTGACGTTTAACAGGCGCTTGCTAGCATAGAAGTAAAGAGACGCAGCTACTGTCACGGCTCGTTCAAATTCTTCTGGCTGCCACGCCGCAGCGCTGTCGAGAGCAATAATAATTTCTTGACCGCCGGCTGCAACTTCTAACTCTCTCACCCGCAGTTCTCCGTAGCGGGCGCTGGTGCGCCAGTGAATCAGGCGGGTGGGGTCTCCGTGGCGGTAAGGTCTCAGGTTGCGGGTGAGGCCTTCGGTAGCAGTTTGCGATCGACTGCGATTGTAAAATTGCGGGCTGTCTTCTTGACCGATGCGATCGATCAAAGGACAAGTGCTCAACGGCAAAACTTGTGGATACACAACCGCCACGGCTTTGACTGGGCGGCTGCGTCGGCACCAAAACAACCCTAAAGGTGCCGCCGTCCTCAAGTGTATCTCTTGCCAGCGATAGACGCCGCGCTGCCGGACTTCCAGATAGTATGTATGCCTGTATATACTGTTAGGCTCTATGACTTCGATCGGGCGGACAACCGGTTCTCCCAATACAAACGGCAAGATGTCTATCACTTGCAACAGAGTCTTAGGTTGGCGGGCGCGATTTTCGATTTCTAGTTCGACGGTGATTTGATCGCCCGCACTCACCGGTTCGATCGGGCGGCGACGGACTTCCAGCGAACGGAGCGATTTTCCAGGCAAAACCGCCGCTACTCCCAACAGCGCCAAACCCCCACCGCTGAGCACGTACAGCCACCCCGACATTGTATTAGTCGCCGACCCAAAAAAGAAAACCGTCATCCCCGACAGCAGCCAACCCGCGTAGGCAGGGGTAACAGCACGATTTTCGAGCCAGTCGGCGATTTTGTGACCGATGTTCATAGGAGTTTAAATTGTTAATTACTCGATCGCCCCATCAAGCCTAATTGTAAAATATTCTCAGCATTTAACACCGAATTAGCTGCGAGCGATAAAATTAGAAATCGGGCATTTTTTCGCAATAAATCTACATTGACCCCTCCCAAAAAACGGATACAAGCCCCCGACACTCAGTCAGGGTCGATCCCCAAATTTTAGACTCTAGTTCCTGCTCGCAGATTAATCTGTCGAGTAAATCTAAAATCTAAAATCTAAAATCTAAAATCGATTGACTGGAGACCAAAAAATGAACCCATTAAACAATCCTACACCCCTTCGACCAGAGGCTCAAGCCCGCCGAACACCGCCCCCGCCCCCGCCCTTGGCTGCAACTCCCGCGCCACCTCCTGCACCAGCGCCGAGTGCGCCCCCCGCAGCCCAGCAGCGGTCTGTTGAGACACCCCTCAGTACGATCGAACAAATGGTCAGAGATGCCCAGGCCGCGAGCGCTTCCGACATTCACATCCGAGTCGGCCAAGTACCTCGATTTCGGATTCGGGGCGTGATGCAAGTAGCAACTAACCACCCCAAAGTAACCCCAGAAATTTTTGAAAATTACCTAGCCGAAATTCTCACCCCCGAACAGCGAAAACAGTTTGCAACTACCAAGGAATTAGATTCAGCAATTTTTTACCCTGGCTTCGTGCGGTGTCGGCTAAACTGTTTTGAGTCCCTCAGCGGCGGTGCCATAGTATTGCGGTTGATTAGTTTGGAAATACCTACTATCGATTCCTTGAGGTTGCCAGAAGTTTTCAAAAATATCATTTTGCGATCGCAGGGATTAATATTGGTTACAGGGCCTACCGGTTCGGGGAAATCGACAACCGTAGCTGCGATGATCGACCACCTCAACCAGATGGAGCAAAAGCACGTAGTTACAATTGAAGACCCGATCGAATTCATTCACCCTTCTAAAAAATGCTTGGTCAGCCAGCGGGAAGTCGGCTTGCATACCCACGAGTTTCAGCAGGCTTTGCGGGCTGTTTTGCGGGAAGATCCAGATGTAATTCTGATCGGGGAAATGCGCGATCGCGTTACCATCAATACAGCGTTGCAAGCCGCTCAAACTGGTCACTTAGTATTGGGAACTCTCCACACTCGCAGCGCCATTAACGCTATTAACCGGTTGTTGAACCTCTACCCGCCCGAGGAACAACAGGCGATGCGGATTCAAATTTGCGATTCTTTAGTAGCGGTAATTGCCCAACTTTTGCTGCCAACAGTTGACAACCGTCGAGTAGCAGTTCACGATATTTTGGTGAATACACCTGCCATGCACGATTACTTGATGAAAGGTGCTGATGATGAAGCTTTCCGATTAATGGAGCATGATACTTACGAAGGAATGCAGATTATCAACCAGGGTCTTTACAAACTCGTGCTTGAGGGCAGAGTCACGATCGAAGAAGCGGCCAAAACTTCTCCCGAAGCCAGCGATTTAGACCGCCGCTTGCGGACAGGAGGCTACGATGTTGGGGACGCTCGCGGCTTTGAAGGCAGCAAAAAAGAACGCAGCGTTCGCGCCCGGTAGCAGCACACATACAGGGGTAGGCACTGCAGGACTACCCCACTCATCAAGTAACAAGATTTTCCGCACACGGAAATATTTGGTTAAGGCTTTGGTGCGTATTTTTACTTAAATTTTTACTTTATTTAGTAACAATAAATACATTTTAATTAAAGAGTAAAATCCTATAATCAGTGTCGAGTTTATTGTTAAGTTTTTTAAACGTAGACCTTACTTTACATAAACTTTAAAATTGCGTGAAAACTCGCAGGTGATTGCAAAGAAATAGTAAAGATATGTTCCGAGTATTGCCAACACTCAGCAATTTAAGTATATAGTTGTAGTGACCAATTTTGGACAGAGAACATTCCGACTTTGCCGATATTGGCCGATCGCAGAAGTAAGCAGGTTAAAAAAGCGCTTAATAAAACTACAAGCAGAGCCGCTCGCGTGTTTTTCCAATTAAGTAGCTTTCAGTCGAAAAAATCCTAAAACCAAGCAGACTTTTAAAGATTCTGTCCCTCGGAAATTAGTTTAACAACGCGCTTATCAGCCACCGTATTTCTAGAATTTAAAGGAGCAAAAAAAGTGAAGAGTGCATTTAACCAAAGAGAAGTGTTTGAAGGTGCCAGCAAAGCGGAAATAATTGAGCGCATCCAGCAGCTAGTTCCGCCCGGTTCCCCGGAACCGCAAGATCCTGAAATCCTCGCAGCCTTACAAACTCTCACCGCACACCTAATCGCCGCCTATCAAGCCGACGGACAATTAGAAAGCGAACCTTTTAGCGACGTGCGCGGTCGCACTATTCACCTATACGCATCCGCCTGCAGCAGCCAAATCAAAGGAAAAACCATCCTCATCACCGGTGGAGAAGGATGTGTCGGTCGTTTCTTAATCGCAAAACTCCTCGAATTAGGCGCAACTAAAATCATTTCCGCAGACAACGCCCGATGTCAAAACCCCGAAGAAAATCTCCCGCTTTTTAACAGAGAAGGTGCTGTAACTTTCTATGCCGCCGACATTCGCAACCTCGACGCGCTCAAACACATATTTGAGGTAGAAAAACCAGCAATTGTTTTTCACCTAGCAGCCCAACGCCAACCCGGACTAGCTGAAATCAAAATCCGAGAAACAGTTACAACCAGCCTGTTAGGATGTAAACACGTCATCCAACTGTGCGAAGAATACGGCGTAGAACACTGCATCTTCTCTTCCACAGGCAAAACATCTCGATATTTTACAACCGAAGTTTACGCCGCCTCGAAGAAGTTTGCCGAATGGCAATTTGCCAAAGCAGCTCAAGAAGGAGATGTGACTTACGGGATGGTTCGCTTTACTCATATGTTGGAAAATAGCTTGTTCTGCGAGCAAATGTCCAAAAAAGTAGAGCAAGGTAAAACTGTCAACGTTCACGCTCCCCACCGCTACGTAACTGCTCAAAATCTTTTTGAAGCCGTACATTTATTGCTGAATTCTCTGGTTGTGTCCGTTCCCGGCAAACTGAAAATTGTTGCCGTAAGTAATCTCGGTTGGCCGACAGAAACCTTGGAAGTAGCTCTTTATAAAATTCTTGAATCAGGCAAAAATCTGCCGATTTATTTTCAAGGACTTTTGCCGGGATACGAAGAACCGTTTTTCCTTGGACAGTTTGACTGGAAAAAGCCTACCGACATTCACCTCCTAATTAATGTGTTGGAAGATCCTTTTAGAAGTGTTAACGATGCGGGCGACATGGTGACTGTAGAATTAGCTCCTTTTTCTTTGCCCGTCTTAGATAAACAAGTGTCAAAGCTCGAAAGCCTAATCATCGATCCAGATTTCCCCGAAGTGCAAATCAAGCACGCTCTTGTCGCAGCGGAAAAAGAAGTGATTGCTTCCTCTTTTGCGTGGAGTGCCCCTGAAGACTTGTTGAAAATTTTGCAGTGGGGAATCAATCCGAAGAAATTGCAAGGTTACGGAACGGAAATCGCTGACTATAGCGAGATTATCGAACTCCTCCTGCAAGGAATCTGCGGGCGGCTTAACCAAGAAGTCTTGCACAGTGCTGGAGTTACGGCAGATGAGTTTGATGACTTAGTTGAGAGTCTTTCTACGCTGGATTTGATTCAAGCAGAAGTGGGATATTTGCGATCGGTGTCGAGATATCTCAGAGAATTTGCACCCCCCGCACAGTTCACCACCAAAAAATCTGAACCTGTTGCTATCCCCGATGCAGCGTAGCTTGAACATAGTTTTGAGTTGGGAGATTGTTTCGTGACTGCCCACCCACAGGGGATGAATGAGTTATATCAATTCCGGTTGCACGAGCGAAATGATTGTTGACAGTTGACAGTTGACAGTTGACTCGGTGTCGAAAAACTGAATGGTTGAGTGTTAACTCTTGACTCGATTTTATTATTCCGATGCAACCTGATTTGATGTTAAACATCGACTAAGTGTTTAGTTGATTCAAAATAGACCACCCAGAAACCTGGTTTCTAAAAGAAACCGGGTTTCTGCCGTCTGAGCTTGTTTGAGGTGTAATTAAATTGAGTGACTTAACATTGTCAGAATTGACATGATATGATATTATTTGCGATCGCACAAGCGCAATCAAATTAATTTTGAGTGAGGATGCTAGTCCTAGTAGTTTTAGGAGGACTTAAGTTCTCACAACAAATGTGAGAAGGGTGATTTTTTGCGGGCATGATATGATGATACTTTAGATAGCGTGGCGCAGTGAGTTAACAAAGGTGCAATAAGATTAAATAAACTCAATGACCGCAAGAAATTAAATTAAATTAAGGTACGAGAATTGTGGAAATTAATCAGCTAATGTTCCTATTGATTGATGTTGTGCTATGGGCGATCGCCCTGCTCCTTCTAATTCCCGTTGCAGTTCTATTTCTAGAATGCAGTGCAGCTTTCTTGTCCGGCCAGGGCGAGACAGCGGAAACTAAAGCGCCCCGCCCCAAAGTAGCAGTTTTAATTCCCGCTTACAACGAAGCAGCAGGAATTGCGGCCACCATCTCCACTATATTGCCACAGCTAACACCTCAAGACCGCCTGTTAGTGATTGCTGACAACTGCACGGACGCCACGGCAGAAATCGCTCGTAACTGCGGTGCAAGTGCGATCGAGCGCCAAGACACACAACGCAAGGGCAAAGGATACGCACTGGATTTTGGCTTGCAGTCGATCGAATCAGACCCCCCAGAAGTAGTAATCATGGTTGACGCAGACTGCATCTGTCAGCCAGATTCTATAGAAAAATTAGCCACGGTTGCAGTTGCTGAACAAAGACCAGTGCAAGCAACTTATCTCATGGAACAGCCACCAAATCCTACCCCCAAAGATTCCATTTCTGCTTTAGCCTTTCTCGTGAAAAACTTAGTCCGTCCCAGCGGATTAAAACAGTTAGGATTCCCATCATTACTCACAGGTACTGGCATGGCTTTTCCCTGGTCGATAATTCGATCGGTTTCCCTAGCTAGCGGCAATATTGTTGAAGATATGCAGATGAGTTTGGATTTGGCGATCGCCGGACATCCAACAGTATTCTGCCCCGAAGCAAACGTCACCGGGTGTTTGCCACAGCAGCAGCAAGCAGCCACAAGTCAAAGAACCAGATGGGAACACGGTCACATACAGACATTGTTAACTCAAACTCCCCGGCTGACAGCAGCTTCAGTCGAGCAAAAACGTTTTGACTTATTGGCGATCGCCCTCGACTTATCCGTCCCTCCCCTATCGCTTTTAGTCGCTATCTGGCTAGCTGCTTTTGCCACCTCTTTACTAGCAGCAATTTTGGGAACATCCCCAATTCCCGCCGTCTTGTTAGCAGTACAAGGATTGCTGATTTTAGTTTCAATTGTCGGCGCTTGGGCAAAATTCGGGCGTGCGAATATTTCTGGATCTACTCTTTTATCTGTACCTTTTTACATCCTCTGGAAAATCCCTTTGTATCTGGGTTTTATCCTGAAGCGGCAAACTAAATGGGTGCGGACAGAACGCGATGTTTAATATTAAGATTGAGAATTTTTAACCGCAGATATCAGCCGATAAACACAGATGAACGCAGATAGAATTGTATCTGCGTTCATCGGCGTTTATCGGCGGTTAAAAAAACTTATATAAAAACTTAAAAAAAGTTCACTGCTTCACGGGAATTTCAATCACAAACTCAGCCCCTTCACCGGGCGCGGAAAAGCACATTAGCTTCCCGCCGTGTTTCTCTACTACAATCTGATAACTGATACTCAACCCTAAACCGGTACCTTGGCCCACAGGTTTTGTAGTAAAGAAAGGGTCAAATATTCGCGATCGTACTTCCTCCGTCATCCCCCGACCATTATCAGCAATATAAATTCTCACCCAGTTTTGGTCGCATACCTCAGTCCGAATCTCAATCTTTCGCTCAAAGATTGGAGACAAAGGATTTTCTAGTTTGGCAGTTGTCTCCGGTCGCCCAACTCCTAACTCCACTGCATCAATTGCATTGCTCAAAATATTCATAAACACCTGATTTAACCCCGAAGCATAACAATTTACCTTCGGCAGCTGACCGTACTCTTTAACTACCTCAATGCCATGTCCGACTGCATCCTTTTTCAACCTGTGCTGCAAAATTAGCAGAGTCGAATCAATCCCGGAGTGAATATCCACTGGTTTCATCTCGGCTTCATCCAGGCGTGAGAAATTCCGCAGCGACAGCACAATATTGCGAACGCGATCGACCCCAACCTGCATTGATTTTAGAATTTTGGGCAAATCTTCTTGAATAAAAGCGAGGTCAATATCTTCTGTTTTAGCAACAATCTCAGGATTGGCATTCGGGTAAGAGTCCTGGTAAAGCTCAATCAACCCCAGCAAATCCGAGCTATAATCGTTAGCATGGAGAACATTGCCATAAATGAAATTAATCGGATTATTAATTTCGTGAGCAACCCCCGCAACCAACTGCCCCAAAGAAGACATTTTTTCCGTTTGAATTAGTTGAGTCTGCGTCGAGCGTAATTCGGACAAAGTAACTTCCAATTGTGTCGCTTTTTCTCTCAATTGCCCCTCCGACAGTCGCAAAGCATCCTCCGCTAACTTGCGCTCGGTAATGTCCTGTATCGTCCCAAATAACTTAATCACCTTACCGCCATCAAAAATAGCTTGCGCCTTAACATAAATATATCTGACAGATCCATCAGGGCGCAAAATTCTCAATTCCAACTCACAAGGCTTTCCTAACTGAATAATCTTCTCTAATCGCTCTAACCACAACTGTAGGTCATCGGGATGAATTTGCTTCCTATGTTCTAAAATAGTCGGTTCTGGTAGTTCAGGGTCAAGACCAAAAATTCGGAATACTTCCTCAGACCAAGTTAATTTATCCCCCTCCAAATCAAATTCCCAGTTGCCGAGGTGCGCCAGTTTTTGAGCTTCTTGCAGCTTAGCTTCTTTAGTCTTTAATTCCTGCGTGCGCTGTTCTACTCTCACCTCCAGCGTCCGCGAATAATCCTCCAACTGTTCCTTAGCCTGCGACAAATTAGCAACAAGTACCGCATTTTCTAGAGAAATGGCAGCTTGGGAAGAAAGTATTTTCAAAACCTCCAGCCTCGTTGGAGAAAACGCTTCATTAGTTAAATTATTTTCCAGATAAAGGATGCCGAGGAGTTTGCTTTGATTCAGAATAGGAGTACAAAGCGCAGATTTCACTTGCTGCTTTTTAATATAGGGGTCATCTGTAAATAGGCCTTCCCTAGCAGCCTGACTTAAAACTACATCAGAGTGCGTTTTTTCAACATAATTAATCACCGTTAGTGGCAAAACCTCTGCAGGAGATACTCTAGGGCATTGTTCAACTGCAACATCCGATGACTCCACCGAGGCCGCTGCTTGAATCCACAATTTTCCTTCTTTGGGCATCAGGAGAAAACCTTTTTGGGCTCCCGCATTCTCGATCGCCATTTTCATTAACTTTTCTAACAAATTATCCAGCACAATTTCGCTAGCTAGTGCTTGAGATGCTTTAACAACAGTTGTCAAATCCAATAAACTGCTGTGACTGCTACTCGTGCTATAATTAGTGCTAGTAATAGTTCGATCGCTACTAGATTTGGCCGCAGATGCAGGGGGTAAAGACATCGGATACTCTGACTCCAAATGTTTGACCTTGGCGGTTGCTCCCCAATGAATATAGCCGTAGTAAGCATCTATCAGATAACTCTGGGCCACTTTGTTTCGACCGCGAGCCAGATAAAATTCTGCCGCCCGTTCGTTGGCTAGCGCTTCTTCGTGGATGTATTCATTCTCCGAAGCTCCTTTCACTGCTTGCTCGTAATACAGAGCAGCTTTTTCATATTGTCCCAATACTCGCGCTTTCTCGGCTTCTACTAAGTCATATTTGTGCTGATAATTTTGCGGGCAGTGAAAAGCCCACTGCTTCATTTTTTTCTGAAGCGACGCAACTTTTTTTAAATATTTTTTCTGTTCTATTTTTGAAGCTGTGGGATACAAAGCTAAGAGGGCTAGGGAATAGTAAAAATTGTGCAGAGGAACATACATCATGGACATCACAGCCTCAGAGTAATTTGATGCTGTTATGGCATTTTCAGCAGATTTAGCATAATCTTTAAATAGATAATTTAGCCATGATTTAAAAAAACATCCTAAAAATATTACCAGATTATTTTTACTCTCCCTTAAAGCGGGCAGCATAGTTTCTTCATTAAATCTCTCGCCAACTAACAGGCAAGGATTAGCTGTTTTACCTTGCAAATTTAAGACAACTTGAGCCCCTATAATGGTATGATTCATCATAAATTCATTCTGGTACTTCACCAGCATTTCAATACATTGACTCTGCTTACTGGCTACGGAGTCCAGAGGTTCGCCGCTCAAAAATATATAATTGCTGTAAAGACCAGCACAAGAACAAGCATTGCTGACATCTCCGGTTTCTAGTCCGCTCTGAATACCCTCAAGCAAACCTATAAGACTTTCCCTGACCTGCTCAGACCAGTGACGGATAAAACCATTAAAAAGCATTGAAACTTGAGATTTGTGCAAGTTGGTGTGGAAGCGTTCTAAAAGTGCCTCAGCCATTTGACCGTATCGGTATCCAGAATTAATATCGCCTAACACCCCACAGTGGATAACACCATAGTTCGCATAGGCGCAACTAGACAGTGGCGCATTCCCGTATTTAAGAGAAAGTGTAACCATTTTAAATATGATCGGTGGGAACATATCGGGGGCTACTACAAAAGCAGCGGGAGTCATATTCGTTAGAATTCGTAGAGCAGCAATTTTATGAGGGTCAGTCATTGGCGGCAGTTCCACTAAATCCTCAATCTGCTTATTTCTTAAAGCTAGTTTTGTTAGAAATAGCTCCAGGGAAATATTCATTTTTTGTGGATTTATCGGGATGTACACTTCCAGCATTTTCAAAGCTTTGAGACCTATATCTATCGACGCTTGGAATTGATTTTGGATTAAATAATAAATTACTTTGAGTTCATAAACTTTTACTTTTTCTAGCAAATTTTTAGCGCGCAATATAATCACATCCGATAGCTGCAATGCTCGCTCAAAATCAGTATTTATATAGGATAATTCCAGCGATTCCCGGTGAAGTTCCATGATTAAATTGTAGTGACTCTCCCAAGCTGGTTCGGGTAGAAGTTCTCGACCAGCATTAAAATATTTGAGTGCTGCTGCATAGGCGGCAGAACTCTTAGCTTTCTTGCCAGCTATAAGATTAAAGTTAGCTAGTTCATCTCGCTTTTCTTGATTTGTGATGAATTCGCCCCCGATATTGAGTTGGTTGACAATATCAAAGATATTTTCTGCTATCTCGGATGCCGTAGGGGCGATGCCCCCGTGCCCGCCCTGCAGTAGCAGGGAACCGATTTTTAAGTGAGTTTGTTTTTTCTGCGAGTCAGGGATGAGAGAATAGGCGGCTTGCTGTACGCGATCGTGCAAAAACCTGTAAGATATTGCGTATTGAGCGCGACTCCCTACTCCATCCCCATGCCTGGGACACCCGGAGTCGATTTCCTCAACCAGAGGGATTTTGTAAGCATCGCTCATTGGCAGAATTAAACCAGCCTGAAGCGCATCCCATAAATCTGCCGCGGTTTCCGAGCCGGATTTTTCCCTAACAATTGCCAAATTTTCTAAATTAAAACGGTTGCCCATACAAGCAGCTAATTTTAATACTTCCTGCGTCTCCTCCGACAGTTGTTGAAGATTCCGCGCAACTAATTCAACGACAGTGTAATCTGCAAGACCAGCGGCTTCAATTTCTGTGATGTCCCACTGCCATGCACCAACAGTGAACTCAAAAACTAACAGTTTTTCTGAGTAAAGAGTTGACAGAAGTTGAGTTATAAAAAATGGATTTCCGCCAGTTTTATTAAAAATTAACTCGCTCAGAGACTTTAATTTTTCCGTTTGATTACCCAAAGTATCCCATACTAGCTCAGTGACGCTGCTCAAATCTAAACATGGGAGAATAATGTGATGCACATCCGCACCAGTCTGTTTAATTTTTTCGACAGTTTGAACTAACGGATGAGTCGAATTTACTTCGTTATCTCGATAGGCTCCTATCAGTAAAAAATATCGGCTATTCTGGTCAGTAACTAATTCCTGAATCAATTTTAAGGAAGCTAAATCTGCCCACTGCAAATCATCCAAAAATAGAACTAATGGGTGTTCAGCTTGGGCAAACACATTCATGAATTCTTTGAACAATCGATTAAAGCGATTTTGAGATTCGGTCGGTTCCAATTGGGGAACGGCAGGCTGCGAACCAATTATTAGTTCGACAGAAGGGACAACATCAATAATAATTCCACCGTTATTACCCAGCCTTGACAAAAGCTTTTCTTTCCAAATTGCCAAATCTTCTGAGCTTTTTGTTAATAACTGCTGCATTAATGATTCAAAGGCTTGAGTTATTGCAGCATAAGGAATATCCCGCTTAAACTGGTCAAATTTGCCAGCAATAAAATAACCCCGCTGCCTGACAATTGGTTTGTGAATTTCACTGACAACTGAAGTTTTGCCGATGCCTGAGTAACCGCTTACCAACACCATCTCTGTTGTCCCGAAGCTGACTCGCTCGAATGATGCCATCAAATCAGCGACTTCTTGTCTGCGGCCGTAGAGTTTTTGGGGAATCAAAAATTGACCTGATTTGTCAACTGTCCCTGGAATGAAATTTTCTATTTTGCCAGTAGTTTGTAGCTGGGTTAGACAATTTTCCAGGTCTGCTTTTACTCCAAAGGCACTTTGATATCGGTCTTCGGCATTTTTAGCTAATAGTTTCATGACAATGGATGAAACTACCAGGGGGACTTCCTTGTTTAACTGATCGGGAGGAACTGGCGTCACCGCAATGTGGCTGTGAATTAATTCTAAGGGGTCGGTTGAATTAAACGCTAACTCTCCTGTAAGCATTTCATAAAACGTGATGCCTAGAGAGTAAAAGTCAGTTCGGTAATCAAGGTCGCGGTTCATCCGACCGGTTTGCTCTGGGGATATATAGGCTAGAGTGCCTTCTAGTACGGTGGCATTGCTATTTTGGTGAACCTCTCTAGATAGGCGCGTTGCCATGCTAAAGTCGGTGATTTTTACTTGTTGAAAATCTGGGGTAATGATAATATTTGAGGGTTTTATATCTTTATGAATTATCTGGCTTTGATGCACTTCTCCGAGAGTTTGAGCCACTTGAATAGCCAGTGGCAAAAACTTCGGAACTTTAATACTTTTACCCGCTAGATGGTGTCTGAGAGATTGACCGCCACAATCTTCTAATATCAGAGCGAAACTGTTGTTATATTTTTCTAAGCTATGGGGTTTAACAATCCCTTCGATTTGGAGATTCGAGCTAATTTTGTATTCATGTCTCAACCGGGTAATTTCTTCTATTGTGGGGTACTCGGTATTGAGTGTTTTAATGATGACTGATGTTCGATCGGATTCCCTGACTGCGCGATAAATGATCGACTTCACACCAGGTTGAACAACTTCTGTGATTTTGTAACCGGGAAGTGTATTCATGGGTTTTATTCTCTGACGAAGCTTTGGGTTAACATTGCGCTTGATATCGATCGGAGCGCGGGCGGGCGGTACTTAAGTATTTTTTGTAAAACTGGTAATTTTCGATACTTTAAAATATCAGTAGTGAGTCTGGGATTTTTTAGATAGCGAGATGCCTAAACTTTGAAAGTGTCTGGACGCGCGGACAGGCGAACATCGGGTTTGAACTCCGACTTAATGATGTACGGTCGAACACCTCACCAAGTTGATTGCAATATTGTAACAAATTCTGTGATGCCGATCGCACACATGACAGACTGATCTCTATAACTTCAAGGTTTAGCTCTAGCTTTGAGCCTTGTCACCAAGAACGAAGGGAAAGCCCAGGGCTGGAAAACGCAAGTTTAGGCGACAGACAACACACTTCAGTATGTCGTTCTAATTAAACGTAAAGCGCTGTTCTTTTAGCTCCCCGACAACTTCTGCGAAGTCGGGAAGCTGGGTATTCTCTTTTATAGTTAAATAAAAATCTTAAAAACAAAAAGTCAGAAGCTGGAATTTTCCAACTTCTGACTTTTACTAACTCCCCGGGTAGGATTTGAACCTACGACCAATCGGTTACACTTATCCCAACGTTTCCGAAGGGCGCGGACTATTTCATCATCCCTACAAATCATGTTTGCGATCTGTCGTCGGATGTCGGGCGCTATGAGATTTATTGGTTAGGCTCCTCATCTCTAGTCTCTGCACCTTTCCGGCTACTTGCGATCGTAACCGCTGCCTTTCGCCAGACTTGGCTCAAGATTGCCGCCACCCGAAGTGCTGCGGTTTCCTTGAATTCACCCGATTTTTCAGTACCCGTTACCGGATAGAGCTGCTATGTCACTAGGGCTTTTGGTTGATGCCAAAGGCTTGCATTCATTACAGCCGACCGCTCTGCCACTGAGCTACCGAGGATTGGGGGTTTTTGTTACCCACATTTACTAACAATAGCTGAACTTACTCGATTTGGCAAGGCCTTTGAGAAACTTTTTTTTTATCAGACAGCGAGCGGGTTTCAGCAGCTAATGCAGCCCCATTCTCAACTTGGCGAGGCGCTGCTGGGATTCTGGATCGAGGGAACTGGCGAGAAAGCGACTGGAATTTTGTTTGCGGGATTTGTGCCGGCGCTCGCTGCGGCGGGCAGTGGATTCTACGTCAGCCGCTAGTTGTTCGGCGGACATCCATTCGGCACCGTAGCCGACTACGGTCAATTGCTGCGCTCGGTCGGAGGTGGCGACAATCATGCGGCCTTTGCCTTTGACCGATCGCAACTCGTAGCGCAAACTAGCACAAGATTTTTCAATATAAGTATCTGCTGTCTGACCGAAGTCAGTGTAGTGCACCGATAAATTTTTAGTAATAATTTCTTTAACGCCGGGAGTATCTCGATAGTGCGCGTCAAATACAAGTCGAGCCTCAAAATCTTGAACGGCGCTGTAGTTAACTAAAACCTCAATCAACTCGCGGCGTGCTGTTTCGAGTTCGTCGCGATCGCGCTTCTCTCGGAGTCGAGGCCAAAGTCCAATTATGTTATAGCCGTCTACAAGTAAAACTGCTTGTGATACATAGGGTGACATGGTTCAAGGCTGAAGAGCTCCAGCACGTATAGGACATTATTTGCATTGTTCATCAAAGCTTTTGTTCAATAATATTACCTATTGATGTGTAATTGCTAGGTTACATCGCAATAATTAAACCCCCCAGAGCCAGCTTTACCTGAGTTTTGGGGGGTTTAATTAACGGATAAATTTTCCGGCTTATTCGGCAGATTCGAGCGATACGGGCGATGGCTTACGCCCCGCTTCGCTACGTACAACTGTCGGCAGGGATATTTTCTCAACAGCAGGAGTACAACCGAGCCACTGCACCGACAACTCGGCAAACTGCTGCGGGGGGCCGCTCACGCAAAAACGAGTCGGTAACGCAGTACCAGGATTCCGCAGCCCCAAAAGCTCCAATTCTCTAGCAGCAGCAGCCACCACCCGTACCGCAGGATCGATCGATGTCACCCCAGCCGGCAAAAGCGAGCGAAGCACAGGAGCCAACAGCGGATAATGAGTGCAGCCGTAAATCAGGGTATCGATGCGCTGCTGAATCAAAGGAGCCAAATATTCCCGAGCCACCTCACAAGTATAAGGGTCGTGAATCCGGTTTTGCTCCACCAGCGGCACAAAAGCCGGACAGCTAACCTGCCACACTAGGCAAGAATCGTCCATCTCCAAAATCGCATTTCGATAAGCATTGCTAGCAGCCGTAGCAGGAGTTGCGATGACCCCGATCCGTTTGCCTTGCTGCACCGCAGCCTGCGCCCCCGGCAGAATTACTCCCAGCACCGGGATATCAAATTCCGCCTGCACCATCTCCATCGCCAAAGCAGAACTGGTGTTGCAGGCCATAATGACCATTTTCACATCCTGTTCCACCAACCAGGCCATAATTTCGCGGACAAACTCCACAATTTCCGACGGCGTGCGAGTGCCGTAAGGCAGCCTCGCCGTATCTCCAAAATAAAGTATCGATTCGTTGGGCAATTGTCGGTACAACTGGGTCAAAACAGTCAAACCGCCCACGCCGCTGTCAAAAATACCGATTCTTTGTTGTCCAGAGTCTGTTGTCATTTGTTAATTGTCAATAGTCGGTTGTCAATAGTCAGCAGGCACCAGGCATCAGCCATCACTCATGAGTCATCAGGAAAAATTACCAATTACCAATGCCGAATTACCAATTACCAATCCCTCCGGCAATATATTATCTTTGTTGAAGATAAAGTAAAATGCCGCGAGCGATCGAAGCCGCCATTTGACTGCGGTAAGCTGGGTCAGACAGCCTAGCAGCATCATCAGCACCCGTCACAAAACCCACCTCCAGCAAAACAGAAGGCATAGAAGTCTTCCTCAAAACATAAAATCGCGCCTGCCGCACTCGGCGGTCATTCGCCCCCGTCCCCTCCAAAATACTGGCGTGAATCACCCTGGCCAAATCTTGGCCGTTATTGAAATAATAAGTCTCAATCCCATTGATATCCGGCCGACTCATATTAATCGCATTAGCGTGAATGCTGACAAACAAAGTAGCATTCACCCGTTCCGCCAAAGAAACTCTGGGGTCCAGGTCGATTTCCCTATCGTCAGTCCGAGTCATCACCGCCTGCACCCCTTGCTGTTCCAGCAGCCTCGCCACCTGAAGCGAGATATCCAAAACAATCTCCTTTTCCTGAATGCCCTGAATCCCGACTGCCCCCGGATCGCGGCCACCGTGACCAGGATCGATCGCTACTACGGCGCGGCGGTTAGAAGCTTGGGGCAAATCATCGGTTCCGAAAGTCCTTCTCGGCAAAGGCTGCAAATTGGGAGTGCGAGTCAAAGGCTGCGCGCTAGCATTCGATCGCAACTGCAAAGACAGCAACTGCGGGTTCGGTCTCGTCACCCGGCCTACCTCTACCCCCGATCGCGGCTGCACCCAAACCACCACAGTCTCCGCATCTTCTTGGCTGGCACTAAACGATACAGGACTGTTGGCATCTAGCTGAGGAATTTCGCCCGTCAGGACACTAGAGGCGATCCTGATCCAGTAAGCTCTCGACGCCTGATCCCACCCGCTGGTATAGGAGACTTGGCGGTCAGTTCTCACCACCAGTTGCGTGCCGTTACTGGCTAAATCAATTGACTGAACTCTCGCTAAATTTCCTTGAGCTTGTCTAGCCGGAGGGTCTACAGTCAGGCGGCGGGGAACCGAGGGCTGTCTTAATACACCTCCCGGCAATAGCACAACCCCGCCCAAATTGCTCACAGACGCCCGCCACTGAGTATTAGGACTCTTCATCCGCAAAGTCACGCGGGTAACGGGCGGGTCTGTTGGTAGTTCCCGGACTTCAATCTTGTCAACCCCGTGCTGACCGTTCGTTTGAGGCTGTTGGCTGCTTAGGCCCGGCGCTAAACTCGCTCCTTCAATATCGAGGGTGGCGATGTCCCCAGCCCGACTTTGTTCAAAATTAATTTGGGGGCGACCGCCCGCAGTGCGGACTAAAAAACCGTCCGCCGTCACCTGAACGTTCTGAACTACAGTCGCCTCAGCCGACTGGGCTTGGGATGCTGAAGGTTCAACCGATAACCTTTCTCCCCCTGGCTCTGAAATCGGATTTTGAGTTTCTCCCCGCACCGGCGTTGGCAAATCCACTGTCCACTCGCTCGGAGAAATACCCCGGAATTTTACTTGTTCGGGGTCTATAGTAAACCCGTCTCTGATCTCGACCACAATTCTGGTCGTATTGTTGTCAAACTGCCCTACCCGCACCGATTCGATCGCCCCTGAGAGCGGTCTGCTGACCGAGGGACGACCCAGACTCGTCCCCGGCAAGTCGATTACCAACCGCATCGGGTTGAAAATCAGTTGAGCCTTGGGTTGTACTCCCCCCTCTGTTGTAATGTAAAGCCGGTTCTCTGAATCATCAAACCGCCAAGATTGCAGTCTAGCTGCTTCGGCGGCTCCGGCGAGCAAAAATACACTTAAGAAACTCGGTAGTAGCC
The DNA here is from genome assembly GCF_036702415.1 of Microcoleus sp. D3_18a_C4. Classification (NCBI taxonomy): domain Bacteria; kingdom Bacillati; phylum Cyanobacteriota; class Cyanophyceae; order Oscillatoriales; family Microcoleaceae; genus Microcoleus; species Microcoleus sp. D3_18a_C4. Next base: position 39,809 of record NZ_JAUBTI010000039.1, read on the forward strand.
AGTGGAATTTCACGACAGTTTTTTCCTCGTTTGCGTTACTGCCAAAAGCTGGAAGGGCGCTGCTTGCCCTCAGAGGCTTTCAGCAGTTAGCCGCCAGCAGACCGGGGGCACGGGGGCCGTCAGTTGTTGGCTAAATTGACTTTTTTATGCGTTAACAGGCTCCCAAATGCCAGATCCCGGCATTTTTGAACTTTCCCGTATACGTGGGGGCGATCGGTTATAAGCAGACTGAAAGATTGTGGACACAAGGGAAGGTATTTATTTTTAGGAGCAAGAGACAAGGTGTTTCTTGAAGTTAGAAGGTACAAGTTAGAAGGTAGAATTTTACCGATCTTCCAGGGAGGGGTTTCATAGCTTTTTAATGTTGGCGAAGCTCGTTACGGCCAGGGTTATAATCCGCTTTACACTTGCGTTTTGTTCTAACTTTTCCTCAACTACCTCAATAACTTAACAACTTACCTCGGTAACAATCCGGATTTCCCAGATTTAGGTAACTTTTCAAGGCCGCCAAATGTTAGTCCCAGACAAACTGACATATTCTTTGGCAAAAGCTTTTTTGCTAACACATTGACAGTTAAATACAACTACATATCGCCCCTGCTCTTTCTTTTCTGATTTTTTTAATCAGTGGTTTTCGGTGCTGCTTGAAATTTAGTGGGGCGATCGTGATCGCGCCCGCCAATTTAACACTATGATAGCTAGTCCATGTTTTCAGCAGTAACGGGAGAGTTTTGTGTGTTACTTTGGTCGGCAATGCTTTGTACTTTAGACTCTTTTTGAGTGTACGATCGACAGCCAGAGCATTGGTTGGTTGACCTGAGAAAAAGTTTTGACCGTAGATATTGTTATCGCAGTTGTAAAGTTTGTTGGACAGCAAAGACAATCGATCGGCTTCTGGGTAAAACCTGTGATTTGGTTTAATGACTTGCCTTTCGACTAACTGCATAACTTCGATGTGTACTACCAGTTAGAGAAGATACACTATCTTGGTGATTGTGTCAATCTCTGAGCTTCTCAAAGAAGCAACCATCAATAACAGTAGATACATGACATCACAGAAAGACGGAGACTTACTTTGCTCCATGAGTCGTCCACCTAAAATGCGACAAGGGGGCGGACGCTATAACCGAGGCGGATATATCGAGCTCCGCGAGTACCGCCAACGGATTAGCGTCTGGGAAATTGTCGCCAATAAATAAGTTGCCCGACAGGGCATCCTTGTTTTTAGGACTAATATTCATAGCCATCAGCCTTATGAATAGTTGTCAGATGTTTTGGATGCACGTCAAAACATTTGTCTCTTGCGGTTAGCTTAAAACTTGGTCTAAACCGAATTGCAATTCTGCCTGTGTAGCTTCCTGCATATTTTCCAGTGAGGACGTTAGCTTTCACCAAGTCCCCAGTTTGAAAACCCATGAAGAACTTTTGGGCCGGTGCATGACGAATGGGGTTGAACTCAACGGGTTTGTCACCTCCCCCGCTGGTCTTCAAAACCGTGCTTGAAAGATTTCCCTTCACACGGCTCCTCAACTGTGGACGCTTTGTCATAGCAAGCCTCTTGCCGTTATTCAGGTTTAGGGGGGAGTGTGGCGTTTGCCTATCTCATCTTTGGGGGTTAGATAAATAACGGAGATTCATCTATCAATACTCCGTAGATTCCAACCTGCCGTTGTTTCCCTTCAGCGTGATTTCTCTCATATGTTTAGTTACCGTGTATCTGGTCGTGACAGATTGTGTGTACAAGTTCAAGGTTTCCCCATGAATTGTTTTTGTGATTTTTGTCCTTATGGTGGACTTCCGTATCCAGTACATCGGTAATATATAACCCACAATGAGTACATCTTTGTCTTTGTTGCTTGAGCAGAATTGATTTTCGTTTAGGCAACTCAGGATGTTTTCCAGTTCTTGCAGCCCAGTAAGCTATATCACCGTCGTAGGGGCTTTTTTCGCCTTTGACCTTCACATACTCGTCTTTAGTGCCAGGACTGATGACTTTCGTGTCGGAATATTTATATAGCGTTGCCCCTGTTTTTGTGTCGGTGAATTCCCAGCCTTCCCCTCTGTTTATACCCCAGTAGCGTCCAGCTATCCAGGTTTTATTCTTATTGGAGTGGCGACGTTTTGCCCATCGCCGTAGTCTTTGGTACATCAGGTGGTCTAGCGTATGGAATGTTTTAGAGCTATTGACTGTCCTGTAATAGTTCGCCCATCCCCGAACAACGGAGTTAAGTTCTTCTATTAGCCCTGCCTGGGGTTTGGCTTTTGCTTTACCCTCCAAGATTAAGTTATGGAGTTTGTCCAAGTGAGCCTGTACCTTATCTTTGGCTGGGGTGATTAATGTATTGAAATTAAAGCCAAGTCTTTTGATTTTGTCTTTTGTCCGGGATTGGTGTTTTCCAACTTCGTATTGTTGGATGTGAAAACCCAAGAAGTTGAACCCAGTTTCATACTCTTTTCCTCCGTCAAGAGTATGTGTGATTCTAGTTTTTTCTGGCTTTAATTCCCAACCCATGTCTTGAAGCCAATCAGCTACTACTTTTTGGGCTTGTTGGATGGTTTTTAGGTCTTCGTGCAGTATTACAAAGTCATCGGCATATCTGATTAACCGAACGGTATTACTTGTGTACCGTTTTCTTTTTCCTTGAGGGGAAACGTAATATCCCCCGCCAAAGGATTGGTTGAGCAGTTCTTCTATGCCGTGAAGGGCAACGTTAGCCAGAAGGGGGGAAATTACGCCCCCTTGCGGGGTTCCCTCTGTGGTGTCGAAGTATTTCATTCCATCCAATACTCCACATCGCAACCAGGCTTCGATTTGCCTACGAAGGTGCGGCATGGTATTCAATTTTGTGAGTAGAGCTTCATGGTTTATACGGTCGAAACACTTGGCAATATCCGCATCTAATACCCATTTGGGCATCTTTTGGATACTGCTGTTGATAGCATCAATCGCATCTTGGCATGAGCGTCCTTTCCTAAACCCATAACTATTTGGCTCGAAGCGAGCCTCCCATTCTGGGTTAAGAGCTAGTTCCACTAGCTTCTGCTTCGCTCTGTCTCTCATGACGGGTATACCAAGGGGGCGTTTCTCATCTCGACCGGGTTTGTCTATCCAAACTCTTCGCGTCGGCATTGCCTTACCATCTATTCGCAGGTTCTTAGCAAGTTCCAATCTCTGACGTGGGGATAACGCTTTCACCCCATCGACGCCAGCGGTTTTCTTGCCTTTGTTCTCCTGCGTGACCCGCCTGACAGCCAGAAGCTTTGCAGCTCTGGACTTAATCAGTAGCTTCTGTAGCTTCCGAACTTGAGGAGTTTCACCACGCTGCGAGGCTGTGTAGATGCGCTTTTGTAGCTTATAAACCTTACGTTCCAGCTTGCGCCAGGGAATGTCCTTCCACTCGTCAGGCTTACCATCCGTACTCTGGTTTTCACATTTTGGGTTACTTGCCTTCATCTCACGGTATATGTACTACTACTTGTACCTCTACATCTTCCAAACAGTCGGACTTCTGTCTGCATATCCTTGGGCTTTCCCCAAGGCGTTAGCTTCTGAAGCCATCCTATTCCCCTGCCTCATGCGGCTGACTACCTGCTCAGAGTATCGACCTACTCGGAGAGATGACAGGGGACTTAATTCGTTCCTGATTGACCTAATTGCGTCAGGGGTGGGTTCTCACACTCCTCCGGGGTTAGTATAGTTATCTAGCTGATAACTTGCGTGAACGCTTTCTGGTGACGGATTCAATTCACCAGCCACATTTCCCCATTGTCTTTTTGACGGCTGCGGTCATAGCTTTTGGCTATTCTCTCCTCATTTCCGCAGCTTCAAATTAACGAAGGTTTCAAGTGAGTTTACTGAACGTTAACCCGTCCTAACTTAGCTAGCCAGATTATCCTCTGAGGTAAGGTTTATCTGTCGTTTCTCCCCCCTGCTGATTTCCAGATTTTGACAGTCAGTCGCCATCCTGGGGGAGATGCTTCAACCTAAGCGTCAAGGCGGCAGGAATTACCCTTATTAGGGTTCACCTACAGGTCAATCAAGTTGTCAAGGTTCTGTTCCAACCACTACGAGAGGTTGGTTCTCCTTGCCCCTAGTTCGTTTCAGGCTGCATAGCCTTCCACTTTGTAGGGAACGAATCGCACGAAGCCAAATCTGTCGGTTCCGCAGCGCTGTCTTCTTCCGTGTCCCTTAGCCTTAATTAGCAAAGGTTTCACGCTATTTAGCAGTAGTCTTTCGGGAGTTGATTCCCCGACACAAGCTGCATCAGTCCAATGCTGTTTTTCTATTCCCCTGGTTTGGCGGTTGAATTTTGTTCGTCCCCCTGAACCCAATTCCACGGGCAGTCCGGTTAACTGTAGTCTTCTGTATAGCTCCCAACGAGTAGCATTGACGGCTGCTGCATCCAGTAGAGGTGTCTTGGCTTGGGCTAGTATCCGCTGAAGGATTTCAGGTTTTTTCTTGAGAAATTCTTCAACGGGTTTACTTCCCTTGGCTTGGTTGCAGGAATGGCAACTAAGACACAGATTGCTGACCCGATTACTTCCTCCCTTAGACTTGGCGAGAATATGCTCAACCTCGAAAGGAACATTTGTCGCACCGCAATAAGCGCACTTCCTATTCCATTTTTGCAGTAAATATTCCTTAATTTCAAAACCGAATAATTCGCCCCTTTGATATTCGATTCCAGAAATTTCAGGATTCTGGAACTGTTGTAAATCGAAACGCACCAATTCTTGAGAAATGGCGGTAACGGGACAGACCTTTCTGATTCGCCTAACCCAGGTTTCAATATTGGCAACACGGCTATCAAGAGATGGTGGCAACCATCCTGTTTTACGGGTTCTGTTTAAAAAACGGGGTTGGCGGTAACGGGTCTTTCTGTTGCGACGCCCTCTTCTGAGCGTTCTGCGAGATTCGAGAGTATCTTTAATTTGTTGCCCTCGGTGAGCAATTTCTAATGCGTTCGTGACGCGACCTGTTTGCTCTTGAACCACGGCAATACCCGTAGTTTTGCTACCTGGGTCAATTTTGATTCGGTGACAGTGAGTTACCGAATCTTCGAGAATCCTATCCTGTAAAACAATGGTAAACGGATAGCGTTTAAAAACCTTAGCCCTCCCTTTTTTCAATAGTTCTCTTGCCCGTGCCCGGTGGCATGGGTCAAGAGGTTTCAAGTTTTTATCTAGGACAAATGTACGCATTACTGCATCACTCAATTTCTTGGTTAAGTTTGCCTCGACGATGTTAAGACTCGGTACTATCTGAGCAACACTGGCTTTCCCTTAATCACCTGTTTAATTGCTCGGTTGTAGAGCTTGAAACTGGCACGCATTTCAAGGTACGAAGTTTAACGCTTGGTCTTAACGCCTGCTAGTCAAGAACTAGCCGTCTGGTCAACAGGCTTTTTCAAGCCCACACCAGACCCTTCGGGTTGGTGTGCGGTAGTTGACGTCTAATCAACAGTGCTGCAATTCGCTCTCGCCCATAGGTGCAAAATTCCGGCTCATCCAGTTCAAAATGGCTTGATTTACTTGTTCCGGGCATTCATCCTGGGGACAGTGGCCCGCATTGTCTAATTCAACTAGCTCTAAATAATTGGGGTTGCATTCGACAAATTGGTGGGGTCGGGCGAACCGAGGGGGAATCATCCGGTCTTGTTTGCCCCAAATTAACAGCATCGGGATTCTTAAATTTCGCAGCACAGTCTTGACACTGGGGCAAAATTGTGAACTGCCTACAGCTTTAAATAAAGCGCAGAAGGCGCGGGCTGCTCCCCGATCGCCCGCTGGCCCTGCTAGAATTTCCACTAATTCGTCGGTAACAGCTTCGGGGTTGGAGTAGGCAAAGCCAACCCAGCGACGGACAAAGGAAGGCTTGCGGGCAAAATAAAACAGAGGCCTCAGTACGATCGGAGAAACAAACAAACTTTCAACCGCTTCGATCGCCGGAAGCAGCCATCCGGGCACCGCCTCGGCTCGCACAGAGGGGTCTGGGAGGCTAATCATCACCGTGCCGGCCACCATGTCCGGGTGAGCCGCGGCGACGGCCAGACAAATTAGCGAGCCGATCGAGTTTCCTGCCAATATTACTGGCTCTCTGATAAAAGTTAGCCAAAAATCATAAACTTGATCGACCCACAAAGAGACAGAATAGTCGATCGGAGCTTTTTGGGAAGCGCCAAACCCCAACAAATCCAAGGCGTAAACCGTTTGGTTTTCGGCGAGTTGGGCGAGATTTTGTCGCCAGTGACCGATCGAAGCTCCAAACCCGTGCAGTAAAATAATCGGCGTTCCCGATGCGTGCGGGGCAATTGCCGGGGCCGCAGAATCTTGAGATTCGATCGCGTCTTGATTTCGCCCCAAAACCGGCCGCAAATAAGTGTAGCGAGTTTGCCAACCCCGCCACATCCAGTCTCGTTGAGTTCCCACCCGTTGGTGCCACAGCAGAGAATTTGTCAATTTTGCCTCAGATCGCAACATAAATTTACACTTGCTTATACCTATTGTACAAGGCACATCAGGCGACTTGGGTGACTTGCCAGACCGGGCGAGATGGGCTAGGAAAAGCGGTTGTACCTCATCCTTAAGCTTTTACCCTGAATTTTTGAGGGTTTTGTCATCGATCGGGCCTGGGGGCGGGCGATCGTGTGTGAAGTTAAAATAAAACTAGGCAGAAACTCAGCCAGAGTGAGTAGAATAGCAAGTATTGTAAGAATTCATTTACGATCAGTCCAAATATTCCCCAAGGCTTTAGCGGAGGGGACACAGGGCGCGGTAGTACGTCCGGTAAGGGTAACACCTTATAAAACAGTTCGATCGTCAATCGTGAAAAATTGACCGATCAAACCTGTAACTATCAAGAAGCTTCGCTATTAAACTACTGCTTGTACAACCATTCATGCCTGTGATTGAAAGAAGACAAAATCGCAACCTACCCCAGATTAACGAAAATATTCGATACCCCAAAATCCGGGTAATCGATACCGACGGCGCGCAACTAGGGATATTGACGCCTGCAGAAGCGCTGCGCCTCGCAGAAGAAAAAGAACTCGATCTCGTACTTGTCAGCGACAAAGCTGACCCGCCCGTATGCCGGGTAATGGACTATGGGAAGTACAAATTCGAGCAGGAAAAGAAAGCGCGAGAAGCAAAGCGGAAGCAGCACACTGCCGATGTTAAAGAAGTGAAGATGCGCTACAAAATTGAAGAACACGACTACCAAGTGCGCCTCAAACTAGCAGACCGCTTTATCAAATCTGGGGACAAAGTAAAAGCCACGATCATGTTCAGAGGTCGGGAAATCCAACACAGCAACCTAGCAGAGGACTTGCTGAAGCGCATGGCCACAGATTTGCAGGAAATCGCAGAAGTGCAGCAAGCCCCCAAAAAAGAAGGACGCAGTATGATGATGCTGCTGTCGCCAAAGAAAGTATAAATAGATAGTCATTAGTGAGCAGTCATCAGTCATAAACTGGTGACTGATAGCTGATGACTTCCGAAGTTAGTCAGGAATAAGCTACCACACAGGGAAATCAACGCTGCATGGAAAATTTTCAAATCAGCGGTTCGGCGGGAGTAAGACAAGGAGTGCTACGATCGCTCAACCTGCGATCGGAAGAAGTAGAGCGAACCTTACTGATGTTCCTCGTCTACACTCTAACCTCCGTCGGGCTGATCTGGCTGGAACTAAGCACAGTAGGTCTGTTTTTAGACGAGTACGGTGCCGACAAAATGCCTTTTATCTACATAGCCAGCGCCTTTATCGGTTCTGGCTTGGGATTTGTCTACTCGTGGCTGCAAAAAATCCTGCCGCTGAGGCGCACCGTCGTAGTGGTTCTGGGCATGATGTCGGTACCGCTATTTTTGTTTCGATTCGGAATAGGCTACGAAAATACTAAGATAGCTGGCATCAGCATCGCTTTTATTACTATTTTTTTGATGTGGCTGTGGGTGGAAGCTTGCTATGTCCTCAATGACCTTAATACTTCTATCACTTCCAACCAACTGTTTAATATTAGAGAAATCAAGCGCACCTATCCGCTAGTCAGTAGCGGCTATCTAGTAGCTGGAGTAGTCAGCGGATTTTCTCTGCCTGTTTTGCTGTACGTAGTCGGACTCAAAAACGTTACCCTCATATCGGGGCTGATGGTGGCGACAGGCTCGGTGTTGCTCTACTACCTCACGGAAAAATACAGCCAAGCATTCCCGGAAACGGCTCACTGGACGGATGACGACGAAGACGACGACCAAGAAGAATTTACCGCCCGCAAAGTTACAGGCCCGCTGCAAAAATACGCCGTACCTCTAGTCAGTTTCTTCATCCTCGCAGAAGTCGTCTACGTGCTGGTAGATTTCCAATTCTACAGCCAGTTAGAATACCAAAATCCGGGGGACGGAGCTAGCTGGATCGCTAGCTTCCTGGGCATTTATGAAGGCATACAAGGCCTGTTTCAAGTGGCGACTCAATGGTTCGCTTCGAGTCGGTTGGTGGAAAGAATCGGTGTATTCGTGACGGCGATGATTTTGCCGGCGGGCATCGCTATACTCGGGGTGCTGACTATAGGAGCATCTCTGGGCCAGCTAGTATCTGTGTTTATCGGGCTAATATTGCTGAGATTTTTAGACGAACTGCTGCACTACACGCTTTTGGAAACCGTTAGCCCGGTTTTATTTCAACCGATTCCCGACAATATTCGATCGGGAATTCAAACTTTGGTCAACGGTGTGGGCGAACCTTTGTCCTGCGGAGCTACAGGAGTAGGCATCCTGATTATGCTGTGGGTGACAGGCAAGATACTCCCCCAGCAAGACGAAAATGTATTTCACGACCAGCAAAGCTTGATATTTATTGGCGCGATCGTCATATTGGCACTGTTGTGGGTGTTTGTGGTCTGGTTGATCCGCTCTCAATACGTGGGTTTGTTGGTCAAAAGTGCGGAGCGGGGACGCTTGGGCGTCACAGACGTTGACCTCAAAGCTCTCAAGCGCGCAGTGGTGGAAACTCTACAAAAGCCGGGGGGCGAAGATGAAAAGCGCTCTTGCATAGAACTCCTGACGCAAATTGACCCCAAAAATGTCGGAGAAGTTCTGGCTCCCCTCCTCGATTCGCTGTCCCCAGGTTTGCAGCGCCAGAGCTTGGAAACGATGCTGCAACACCCGAACCCCGCATATTTAGAATCTGTCCGCGCACTCTCGCAGCAATCCTTGCCGCCGGAGGTTCTGGCCTTGGCTTTGCGCTACATCTGGCTGACGGAAGCTGAACCGAATATTGAGAGCTTGCGGCCTTACTTGCAGCCGACGGTCGATCCGGTGGTGCGGGGTACGGCGGCTGCTTTAATTATGAGAAGGGGCGATCGCCTGCAAAAGGCAGAGGCTACTAACACGCTGCGGCAAATGCTGACACACAAGCAAGAGCGGGAACGTGTTATGGGGACGCGGGCTCTGGGAGAAGCTGATTATTTGCAAGGACTGCGGCTGCATATCCCCAATCTGTTGCAAGATGAATCTCTGCGAGTGCGCTGCGCTCTGTTAGACGTGATTTCGTCTACTCATTCGGAAGAATATTATCCTTCGCTGCTGCGCGGACTTGGTTACAAATCGACTAGGGAAGCGGCTTTGCAGGCGATAGTCAAACTTCACAACGATGCCATTCCTTTGCTCGTGTATTTGGCTGAGGATATCCACAAGTCTGATTTGGTCAGGTTGCAAGCTTGGACGGCTCTGGGTCAAATTGGGACAAATGAGGCGATCGACATTTTGGTGAGCAATTTGATGACGGCTTGGGGAACGACGAGGCGCAATATCCTCCGCATCCTGTTAAAAATGCCTTCGGAAGCGGGGATAGAAGGGGTTCTAGACCGCATCGGCCGCAGCGGCTTGGAAACTCTTATCGAACAGGAGTTAATGTTTATCGGTCAAATTTATGCAGCTCTAGTAGATTTGTCTGGGGTAACAACCTACGGCAATTTCTCGGATCGGGAAGCCAACAGTACCGGGGCACCTGGGAACGATACGGCTCAATTGTTGCAGCGGGCTCTGGCGGGGTTGGAAGCTGATTCTAGGGAGCGGTGTTTTTTGCTGATGAAGTTTCTTTATCCGCTGGACACCGTACAAGCCGCTGCTTTCAACATCGCTTCTGGCCAACCTTCTTTGGTGGCTAGGGGATTGGAAATTCTCGATAATACTGTGGATATAGCTAGGAAGCGATCGCTCATCAATTTGTTAGATCAACACTCGGAAAGAGAAAAATTGAGCAACCTCTCGGAATTGATGGTTTACAAACCTCTAGCCCCTAGCGATCGTTTGCGCCGCTTGCTAGAATTGCGCAACTTCCTTTCGGATTGGGCCTTGGCCTGCTGCTTTCACTTGGCGAGGGAAGCGCGCTGGAGTCTGACGGCTCAACAAACTCTTGTCTGTCTGCAGCACCCGACGGGTTTTGTCCGCGAAGCAGTGTTAGCCTATTTGAAAATAGCCTCGCCCCGGGCTTTGGTCGAATTGTTGCCCAGGCTGCAAAATGACCCCGATAATTTGGTATCCGCTCAAGTTGAAGAGATGATGGCAGAGTTGGGTGCTGGGGGAAAAAGGTAACATTAGTCAGTTGTCAGTTGGCAGTTGTTATTGTCAGTCAACAGTTAACCGTCAACCGTCAACCATTTTTATTCCCCTTCTCCTTCCCCTTTTTAAGTTTAAATTAATCACTGCATCTCATTATGTTAACAAGCGTCGAACGCCTATTGTTTGTGAGGGAGGTTCCGATTTTTAAGGAACTGCGGGATGATTTTCTCGTGCGTCTAGCATCGGTAATGGATGAACTTTCGTTTCCTTCTAAGCACAGGATTTTTACGGAAGGACAAGAAGGTCGGTCTCTCTATATTTTGGTATCGGGAACGGTGCGCGTGCATATAGGCGATCGGGATTTGGCACAGTTGAAAGCGGGGGCTTGTTTCGGGGAAATGTCGCTGTTTGATGCAGAACCTCGATCGGCTTCTATTTCTACTGTCGAACAATCCGAGTGTTTGATGCTGACTCAAATGCAGCTATACGATGCGATTGATGAAACGCCGGGAATTGCGGTGAATATTATTCGTTTGCTGTCGCGCCGGATTCGGGAGTTGAATCAAAAGTTGAATGCTAAAGAGGCAATTATGCCTCCTACAGAGACTGTGAGAGTTCCTGAAATGCGATGAAATTGGGGAATTGAGAATTGTGTTTTTAGTCGATCGGTAATTCTGCACAATTTATATTCTGTAAGGTGCCAATAGCGCACAATTTTTCTGGCTAGTGTCCGCTATTGGCACCTTATACTAGATTCACAAAAAAATGTAACTATAGACAACCCCCAAACCAGAATATTCATCAGTCATAGCCAATCTAAAATCTAAAATCTAAAATCTAAAAGTTAAAATCTAAAATCTAAAATGGCATGACTATCGCCAATAAGGCCGGCCCTTCCAAAAAACTCCCACAGTAACTCCGATTAGTGCAGCTTCCGATAAACTTGCTAATAAAGGAGGGATGGGTAGGAATGACTTTAACACCAAACCCAAGAGTACGCAGAAAACTAAAACCCACAAACTAATTCGGTTGAGCAAAAATTGTTGTTGCCAATACTCTAAAAAGTACACTGCTAAAGCTCCCATTCCCACTGCGGCTGCAAAAGGTATCAACATCCCCAGGGAGGAACCGTAGAGAAGCGTCACCCCGTTGCGGATTGGCCGCGATTGCGTGAAACCCCAGGCTAAAAATAGCTCCAGTCCAATCACGATTGAGTTGACGAGGGCGGCAATTTGCAGCATTTCTCGCCAAGGTAAAAGTTTTAAGCGCCGCAGAAAATTACTCACGATCGGCAGATTAGGTAGGTTGCTTTGATTTTATAACAGTTTTGCCCTGGCGATCGACCTTTGATGACAATTTGTGAAGTAAAATAAAGATATAGAACTGTCTCTTGACAAATTCACCCAGAGTACCTACCTATTAGTTGTTGGAACCGTGAAAGGAAAAAAGTTATGGTGGAGAACACTGTCGATTGTGCTGTAGCTTGCGTCAATGGCTGCATTCTGGGCGACAAGTGCCCGAAGCGGGAATACGCAGAAGCAACGTCCCAGTTTATTGAAAATACTTCTCTGGATAAAATGCTAGAAATAGCAGAGGAAGCGGTGAGAAGGAAACGGACGGAACCCCCCAAATGGATAATTCCTGATTTTCCAGAATAGAATTAGCCTCCCAATTAAAAAGCGATCGCCCTTTTGAAAAGGGCGATCGCTTTTTGTATTCCCAATGAAATAGCTGCTCAGAATCAATATATTTCCTGGGATAGAAGCTAAAAGCTTAAATAGCAATTACAATGTCATTTAATGATAGCCATTGGCAATTACTAAAAATAATTCAGCTCAAGCGAAATTCGGACATTTTTAATTTAATTGAGTTCAAAAACAAACAGGAGCAAGTCTCGTGGCACAGCAAAAAGAACGCAACGCAAAAACAACAAGAGATGGTGATAATTTGGGCGAATTGCCTCAAGAAATTACCGAATCTTACGGTACCGGCGTCATCGATCAACCGGGATTGAGCCAAGACGACATAACAACCCTGCAGGACAGCAGTTCGGAATACTCTTCCACGAGTTCCCAAATCGGTGGCGAAGATGGCGATCCTGCTGCGGAACAAGAAAGTGCCACTGGCGAGCAATCGGTGGGCGGAACTGCGCCTACTCCCGACCTGGATATGGTTGACGAACTCGGAGCCGCTGCGGGCATAGAAATGCCCGATGGCGCTATTTTGAACACAACAAATATGCTTGAACATCGAGATGAAAGTCGGTGGGAATTAGACCCGAGTTCTGCAGAAGATTATCAGGAACGACCGGATTTCTAGGTCTATTTGGTACAAAAAAATAGGTAGTATAATAGGAGCGGGTTCACCAGTATCCATACTTAATCTGCCAAGTATTTGTAAATCCGCCCCTCCTCACTTTTGCTCTCGCAATACATATCCCACTCCCCCAACAGTCTGCAGCAGGCGTTTTGAGTTACTTGCTTCTAAGGAATGAGAATTAAATAACTTCCACAAGTTTGTGGGATGGGCGTCCCGCCCGTCCAAAAAGGACGGGCGGGAC
>NZ_JAUBTI010000040.1:0-21758 GCF_036702415.1 Microcoleus sp. D3_18a_C4
GAATTTTCTTGTGGAACAGGCATCTTGCCTGTTGCTAAACAAGTAATTGAGAATGGTGCAACATCTCAGTTAAAACTTGCATCTTGCACCATTCTCAAGAACGGGCAAGATGCCCGTTCCACAAAGAGTGAATTTTCTTGTGAAACAGGCATCTTGCCTGTTGCTAAACAAGTAATTGAGAATGGTGCAACATCTCAGTTAAAACTTGCATCTTGCACCATTCTCAAGAACGGGCAAGATGCCCGTTCCACAAAGAGTGAATTTTCTTGTGAAACAGGCATCTTGCCTGTTGCTAAACAAGTAATTGAGAATGGTGCAACATCTCAGTTAAAACTTGCATCTTGCACCATTCTCAAGAACGGGCAAGATGCCCGTTCCACAAAGAGTGAATTTTCTTGTGAAACAGGCATCTTGCCTGTTGCTAAACAAGTAATTGAAAATGGTGCAACATCTCAGTTGAAACCGACTGAAATATTGCCAGATAGTCCTCTTGAGAGGACTTCAGCTATGAGACAGGGAATTCATTCCCTGTCGGACTATAAGTTTTTGACTCAATCCCTACCGCCAGATTCCAGAATCAAACAAGGCCGCCAAGTGTCTCTAAACGGCCGCATTCTCCCCCTAAGTTGGACTCAGCAGCCGGCAAACAGCACTTCTGGGAATTTCCGAACTTGGATTGCTGACGTTGGATTGATGCAAAGTGCGGGAGTGGATTTGCTTAGCAGCGCCGACAGTGCCAAACAACCGGTGCAGTGGTTTTCGGTATCTTTAACCGGCGCTCAAAGTTTAGCAGCGCGGGCAACAGGCCCGTATCGTTACTTAGATGTTACCGATTTTGCTAGACTTGCGGGCTGGGAGATATCTGCTGATGGGAATATTCTAAAAATTACTTCTCAAACTGCAAGTGTTACCGGAATTCGGCAAGCAGAAATAGAATCGGGCGATCGCATTGTAGTAGATCTCGATCGCCCCGCCCCTTGGCAAGTCAACTTTGTCAATAAACCAATCCCGTCGCCGACACCCACACCCAACCCCCCCGACGACCCCACAAAGCCCGCTATCCCACTGCAAAACCTCCGCGCAGCGCCAAACCTCGAAACACCAGACGACCCGACCAAACCCGCCCTCCCGCTGCAAATAACGCCCGCAGCGCCGATCGCCGGTCAAGAATGGTCGATCGCGATCGATGCCAAAGTCGCACCCGCCGTAATTCAGCAGACTTTCTCAACCAGCAAACAATTGCTATCACTAAAAGTCGAACCTGACGGCGTTCAAACCAAAGTCAAAGTGACGATTCCTTTAGGTTGGCGGCCGCAAGTTTTTAGCCTGGGAAATCCCAATCGATTAGTTATCGACATTCGGCCAGATTCGTTAGTAGAAAAAAACATTGTTTGGGCTCCCGGCGTGCAGTGGCGGCAGCAGTATCAGAATTTAGGAACAGCTCGTTTTCCGGTAGTTTGGTTAGAAGTTAATCCGCGTCAAGCTGGTGTAAAAATTCGACCAATTCTCAGCAATCCGCCGGCAGATCGAGGCACTGCACCTTTATTGCAAACAGCAGAAGTGTCGGGTGCGGCTGCGGCGATTAATGCAGGGTTTTTCAATCGAATTAATCGCTTAGCTTTAGGGGCTATTCGGCGTGACAATAAATGGCTTTCCGGGCCGATATTGAACCGGGGCGCGATCGCCTGGAACGATCGGGGAGAATTTGCGATCGATCGTTTAACTTTGCAAGAAACTTTGATTACCCCTGCAAATCAATCTTTGCCCGTTTCTCATCTCAATAGTGCCTACGTGCAACCGGGAATCGCCCGCTACAATTCTGATTGGGGAACAACTTATACTCCGTTGTCTGGCAATGAAATAGTTGTGACAGTTGCGGGCGATAGAGTTGTCAGCCAATCCCCCGGAGGTGCGCCGGGAACAACAACTTTTCCCATTCCAGCTAACGGTTATATTTTGGCTTTGCGTGCCGATTTGTTCCCGGCATCTGAACTTTCTATCGGCACTTTATTGCGTTTGGAAACTAACACTTTTCCTGCTGATTTCAACCGTTTTCCTTACATTCTCGGCGGCGGGCCGGTGTTGGTACAAAACAGTCAAGTTGTGCTGGATGCTAAGGCGGAAGGGTTTAGCGATGCGTTTGTTAGACAGACAGCAATTAGAAGTGCGATCGGGCGAAATGCTGCGGGGAATTTGCTGATTGTAGCCGTGCACAATCGCGCGGGCGGGGCGGGGCCAAATTTCGCAGAACTGGCGCAGATATTGCAGCAAATGGGTGCTGTGGATGCTTTAAATTTGGATGGGGGAAGTTCGACGAGTTTGTATTTGGGAGGTAGTTTGCTCGATCGACCTCCGTCAACTGCTGCGAGAGTTCATAATGCGATCGGTATTTTCATTCAACCATAAACCGTCACCTTAAATTGTAGGGTGCGTCAGCGCCCGTTATCTTCGGAAAAATTGAGAATCTCCGCACCGCGGCACCTTGCAAACTCTTGTGCCCCCTTATTAAGGGGGGGAGTAAGAGTTAGCCCTTTGCTAAGGGGGGAGTAAAAGTTTCTATAATCCCAAATAGAGTGGCTTGTTTGTATGTGATGATAACGGGATATTCCCCGCGCAATTTGCCGGATCAAGACCCGTTTTTGGCGGTTTTGCAAAATGATGCGGTTCCTGTGCCCGATCGCACTTCTGCGATTCCTCAACCGCTAGCTACAGTATATCGATCGCGCTTTAATTGACAATCCTGATATTTATTATAAAAGTGCAGCGGAATTTAAACAAGCCCTATTCAATAGTATATCGTAATTTATGGTTCGACTACTAATAGGTTTTCAGAAACCCGCTTTCTTGAAGAAACCGAGTTTCTTGGTATTCTCAATCTGCCATCACAGACAACACATACTCTCCTTGATTTACTGACTGATTGGTCGAAACATCAAAAATGAAAACATCCGACTCAGCACAAACATCAACCAAACTGGGAAATTCCCCATTCTTATTAAAGCTGAGAATTTGATAAAGCCGATAGCCCTTTTTGACATAACTCCCCAATTGCACTCGATTTTGAATCATCCCGCCCGCCGGCGCGTAGTATTTGAACACTGAATTCTTGGGGGTGAAAATAACTTGATGATTCGCAGTTTCCGGTAGAGGAAATCCATCTATTTTCAATAAACCCTTACTTGCTAAGTAATTTTTGATGCCCCGCAAGCCATTCGCCACCGACTGGGGATTCATTTCCATCCCCGAACCTAATTCTAAAGTCCAAGCTTCCACGTCAAATTGGATCGCACTTCCCAACTCTGCTAAAATCTTCTCCAAAGCCAGCCAAGGCTTGAGAAACGCCTCGTCAAAAGCATCGCCGTCGTACTCGTTCATCAAGATAGCCCGATCGAGCAAAAAAGCTTTCGCACTCTCCTCGCGGGAATTAAAACAGTAAAGGTAATCTAAACTTTGATTCGTAGAACTGTGCAAGTCCAGCACATAGTCAGCATCCAAACACAAAGATTGTAGCTGATATCGGTAAAGTTCGCTGTAGGGGCGGCAACTAGGAGCGTTAATTTTTGCCAACTCTTTCGCAAAACTCAAAGCAATCGCTTTTCTGTAATTAACTTTGACAGTATCGGCATCGAGATGGATGTGAGACTTAGCAAAACCAAGAATATCTTCCCCTTGTTTTTCAAAATCCCAGAAAATCCGGTTCCAATTTACCCCATCATAAAGATTGTAGCGACCAGGGGAAAAATGGTGCGATCGCTGACTGACACCCACAGGATTGCAAACAGGAACTAGCCAAATTTCCCCGCTTAACTGGTTGCTGTCCAAAGACATTAAAAACTCAATTAATTGGTAAATCACAGCATTACCGCTAATCTCAGCGCCGTGCAGGTTAGATTGGAGATAAGCTTTTTTGCCGGGAATCGCACCTTGGAACTGATAGACTTGCAGTGAAAGCCGATCGCCCGAAGCAAGCTGCACCACAGGAATAGTCGAAATAACAGGAATCATAGAAGGAAACTTGGGGAATTGGGCATGGGGCATGGGGCATGGGGCATGGGGCATGGGGCATGGGGCATTGGTAACTGGTAATTGTTACTAATGACTAATGACTAATGACTAATGACTAATGACTAATGACTAATGACTTCATAGCCGATTTGCGGGCGTTGGTCTAAAATCAATACAGTCCTCTGCTGACTTGCTTTCAGCAAGATTTAAGCATACTTACCCTGCAACCTTATAATAATCCTTGTGCCAGACACTGCCCAGAACCGCCCAGAGCTGGATCTGAAGACCATATTTCCCTTCGAGCTAGATAACTTTCAGAGAGAGGCGATCGCCGCCCTCGATGCAGGTAAATCCGTTGTCGTGTGCGCTCCCACAGGCTCCGGGAAAACGTTAATCGGGGAATACGCCATCCATCAAGCACTCGACCGGGGGCGGCGCGTCTTCTATACCACTCCCCTCAAAGCTTTGTCTAACCAAAAGCTGCGCGACTTCCGCAATCAATTTGGAGACGACAACGTAGGTTTGCTCACGGGCGACATCTCCGTCAATCGAGATGCGCCGATTTTGGTGATGACTACCGAAATATTTCGGAATATGCTCTACGGTACGCCGATCGGAGAAGTCGGTACTTCCCTCACCGGAGTCGAAACCGTGGTGCTCGACGAGTGTCACTACATGAACGATCGCCAGCGCGGTACCGTCTGGGAAGAATCGATCATCTACTGTTCGAGCGAAATTCAACTGCTCGCCCTCTCAGCAACCGTTGCCAATAGCGACCAACTCACAGACTGGATTAACAAAGTCCACGGGCCCACAGAGCTCGTCTACTCAGACTTTCGGCCAGTACCGCTGCAATTCCACTTCGCCAACCAAAAAGGGATATTTCCCCTGCTAGACGACACCGGCAAAAGAGCCAATGTCCGGTTAGTCCCCAAAAAGAAGGGGCAAAAAGTAGAAAGAGGCAGCATCCCCACTCCGAGTTTGACCGATGTTTTGGCCCGGTTGGACGATCGAGATATGCTACCAGCAATTTACTTCATCTTCAGCCGTCGCGGGTGCGACCAAGCAGTCGCAGAAGTCGGCAATTTCTCCCTAGTTAACGAAGCCGAAACAGCCGAACTCAAACGCATCATTGACGATTTTTTACAGCGAAACCCAGAAGCAGAACGCTTCGGTCAAAAAGAAGCACTTTTAAAAGGCATAGCCGCCCACCACGCAGGCATTTTGCCCGCTTGGAAAGGTTTAGTAGAAGAACTTTTTGGCAGAGGTTTAATTAAAGTCGTATTTGCCACCGAAACCCTAGCAGCCGGGATTAATATGCCCGCCCGCACCACAGTTATTTCCACCCTGTCCAAGCGCACGGACAAGGGACACCGACTGCTAAACGCTTCAGAATTCCTGCAAATGGCCGGTCGGGCTGGTCGGCGGGGCATGGACAAGCTGGGGCACGTGGTCGCAGTTCAGACGCGCTTTGAAGGCGCAAAAGAAGCCTCGTATTTGGCAACAGCCAAAGCCGACCCCCTCGCCAGTCAGTTTACTCCCAGCTACGGCATGGTGCTGAATTTGCTGCAAACTCACACTCTCGACGAAGCTCAAGAGTTGGTAGAGCGGAGTTTCGGTCAATACCTGTCTACCTTGTACTTGCAGCCGCAGCAAGAAGAATTAGACCGATTGCAAGCAGAATTGGCGGTGCTTGAACAGTCCCTGGCGGCCGGAGGAAATGTCTCCACCCTGGAAAAAGAGCTCGCTCATTACGAAAAATTGCAGGGAAGACTCAAAGAAGATAAACGTTTGCTGAAAACTCTATTGCAGCAAGCTGAAGAAGCCAGATTTAAGGAGATGTCCGTAGCTGTGGCTTTTGCAGTGCTTGGCACGGTTCTGAGTCTCAAAGGTAAGCACGTTCCGACAGCCAAACGATCGCACACAACTCCTGTACCCGCCGTATTGGTTGCCAAAATCCCAGGTTCTGGCCAAGCACCAAATTTGGTGTGCTTGGGCAAAGATAACCGCTGGTATGTCGTCGCCATTAGCGATGTCGCTACCCTGCACGCCGAATTACCCCGCTTGACCGTTGCAGATACCTTGAACCCGCCGTCGGAAATGCCCCTGAGACTCGGCCAGTGCCGCTTGGGAACTGAAGAAACTGCTTCAATTGCTGCATCGATCCCAGAATTGCCGACACCGGAACCGAGCCCAGAGGCGATCGAGCAACAGCGGAAAATCGCAGCCGTAGAAGCTAAGCTAGAAATTCACCCGGTTCTAGAATGGGGCAATCCCGGTACTTTGCTCAAACGCCAGCGCCGCCGGGAAGAATTGAAAAAAGAAATCCGCAAAAGCGAACAAGAGTTAGAAAAGCAGCGAGCTCGCTACTGGGAGCAATTTCTCAACTTAATCGACATCTTGCTGAATTTTGGCTGCTTGGAAAGAGTAGTTTCGGCAACGGGAAACCGAGATGACTCCTCCGACAGGTTGGTGCCCACAGTCTTGGGCCAAGCTTGCGCCGCCATTCGCGGCGATAACGAACTGTGGCTGGGTTTGTCCCTGATGTCTGCAGAGTTTGACGAACTCGATCCCCACCACCTCGCTGCAGCTTGTGCGGCCTTAGTTACAGAAGTTTCCAGGCCGGACAGTTGGACTCATTACTCGCTGTCGCCGGAAGTTTTGGCACCTTTGGACAATCTGCAAAAAGGCCTGCGACGGCGGTTGTTTCAAGTTCAGTACCGTCACGAAGCTGCAAT
This sequence comes from Microcoleus sp. D3_18a_C4, assembly GCF_036702415.1. NCBI lineage: Bacteria > Bacillati > Cyanobacteriota > Cyanophyceae > Oscillatoriales > Microcoleaceae > Microcoleus > Microcoleus sp. D3_18a_C4. Next base: position 6,744 of record NZ_JAUBTI010000040.1, read on the forward strand.
CCCGATTTGGCTGGAACGGGATTTAGTGACTTTGGTTGAACAGTGGGCTCTGGGTGTTGAATGGCTGGAACTGATTAGCCATACGAGTTTGGATGAAGGGGATGTGGTGCGGATTTTGCGCCGGACTTTGGATTTCTTGTCTCAAATTCCTCATGTTCCTCATGTTTCGGATGCTTTGCGGAGGAATGCTTGTCGGGCGATGCAGTTAATCGATCGATTCCCCGTGAATGAAGCTGCAACTTAGAAAAGTGTTGACGGTTGACTGTTGACTGTTGACTGTTGACTGTTGGCTGTTGACAGTTGGCTGTAAGCTGTGTGGCATCTAAATTGTATTTGGGGTTTTTCAACCCAAATGCACCCAGGTTTTAATCTAAAATCGTTTCCGGTTGCATCGGTATTGTTCAAATGCCCAAACAGTCAAAAGTCAACAGTCATGAGGAATAGATCCAGATTTAAATCCAAAATCCAAAATCCAAAATCTAAAATCCAAAATCTAAAATCCAAAATCTAAAATCGATCGATCGCACTTTTTCCTGATTCAGGTTGCAGAACAGGATAGAAAATTGTATGGTGCGGATCGATCGCTCTTAATTGTTATTAAATTTTTCTCTGCTTCGGTGTGGTGAGTAATTCTCATATTTATGATGCAACAAATCAAAAATCCAGATCAAATGCCTGATGCCTGCTCCCAGGCTAAAAAAAATCGCTTTTTCACTTTCTTGCAAAGAGTCTTAATTGGAACTCTAGCGAGTACATTACTCAATCTCTTCATCCTATTTCCCTCTCCGAGTTTCGCAGAAGTAGTTCTGGGCGTTGTTCGCAGTTCCGAGAATTCTCCCGACTGGGTAAAGATTACCACGCGCCTCTGGGAAAGCGGCATTGCTTACAAACCAATCAATCTCGAAGAAATCAAAAGTACGGCGGATTTAACAGGCGTTAACGTGCTGTTTTTGCCCAATATTGAAACTTTGAGTCCGGCACAAATTAAAGTTTTAGAAGCTTGGGCCTCCCAGGGCGGCCGCTTGATTGCTTCGGGCCCTGTCGGCCGCAGTTCCCCGGCTTTGGTGCGCCAATCTTTGCGATCGCTCCTTGGGGCCTATTGGGCTTTTCCGTTAACCCAGCCGGCGACGCCGCAACCGCGCAGCCGCTGTCGGGATCTGGCTTGCACTACTTCTAGCAGTTGGATGCCACCCGAACAAAAAAATGCCTCAGTCCAAGGCGGTGTCTTGATTCCGGCTGATGCAAACAGTCAAACTATTGCTACTTGGAAAGATAGTTCCGGTTCCTCCGCAGCCATCGCCACGGATCGCGCTACATATCTCGGCTGGCGCTGGGGTAGCAACGGTTCGGCAAATGTAGATAAGGCTTGGCTGCAAGCCTCGATCGCCCGCTGGGGAGGCACAATCGCTTCGCAGCCTGTAGCGCCGCCCACTGGTGCCGCGCTCCCACTGCCAACTCCCCCCTCAAGAGTCACTAGAAACAGCCCTAGTTTGCCGCGTAGTACCCCGCTGAGCCGACTTTCTCCCTCTGGTTCCCTTCCCGATCCAGTTCCTGCAACTTTTACAGACCCTTCCGATCAGGCGGCGCCGGCGGGTTTGGACGTGCAGCCAAATTCCAATAAGCCGATCGTCAGCATTGAAGCGTACTTGATGCGCCAAGAACTCACCAACCTCCTCGGCCGGTTTGAAAGCGCCCTGACAGCATCTAATTCAGCCAATACCGCCATCAATCTCAATGCTGCGACCTCCCCTCAACTGGTGGCGGCAGAACAGGGCGGAGGCGGCCCTGCAGCCAGCCGCCCCCCTGTTCTGCAAGCGATCCGGGTACGGGCGATCGCCCAAGCGCGGCAGGTTTTGCAAACTTTCGACCAACTCCTGCAAGAGCAAAACTACGCGGAGGCGAGATCGCAGTGGGTGGAAGCGCGGCAGTTGCTGTGGGAAAATTACCCGAAGGAAGGACAGCGCGTTGGGGCGGAAATTCGGGCGGTTTGGCTCGATCGGGGGACGATCGTCGCAGCACGATCTGAACAGGGTTTGGCGGCAGTGTTCGATCGGCTCGCCGCCGCCGGTATCAATACTGTTTTCTTTGAAACTTTGAATGCCGGATATCCCATATATCCCAGTCAAGTTGCACCGCAACAAAATCCCCTGACTGTTGGCTGGGACCCGCTAGCATCGGCGGTTAAATTAGCTCGCGAGCGAGGCATGGAACTGCACGCTTGGGTTTGGGTTTTTGCCACAGGAAATAAGCGCCACAATACTTTAATTGGCAAGCCTAGTTCTTATCCCGGCCCGGTGCTTTCCGCTTATCCAGATTGGGCAAATATTGACAATAAAGGACGCCGGCAAAATCCTAACGATGGTAAATCTTATCTCGATCCGGCGAACCCGGAAGCGCGTAATTATTTGCTGCGAATTGTCAGCGAAATTGCCAATAACTACCAAGTGGATGGGGTGCAATTAGACTATATTCGCTATCCTTTTCAAGATGATAATGCGAATTTTACTTACGGTTACGGTATTGCGGCGCGGCAGCAATTTAAGCAGTTGACTGGTGCAGATCCGGTGAATATTTCCCCCAGGGACGGCAGTTTGTGGCGGCAGTGGGTGGAGTTTAAAACTAATCAAATTAATAGTTTTGTAGCTGAAGTTTCTCAGCTTTTGCGGCAGAATTATCCGCGCACAATTCTGTCGGTGGCGGTGTTTCCTCACCCGGAAAGTCAGCGGATTTACAAAATTCAGCAAAATTGGGAAGTTTGGGCTCGTCAGGGCATTGTAGATTTGATTGTGCCGATGACTTATGCTTTGGATACTAACCGACTTCAGCGCATCACCGAACCGCTGGTAAAGGAACAAATTCTGGGTTCGGCTTTGATTTCTCCGTCGGTTAAGTTGTTGACTCTCCCGGAAGTTGTGGCGATCGACCAAATTCAAGCTTTGCGCGATTTGCCGACTGGGGGCTATGCTATTTTTGCGGTGGAAAGTATCAGCAGCGGGATGCAGGGCTTTTTTAACCGCACTCAAGGCACCCCAGTGCGTTCCACTTCTGCTGCAGAGCCGATTCCTTACCGACAGCCGTTTGCGGCGGCGGCTTCGCGGTATACTGCTCTCAAGCAGGAATGGAGTTTTTTGTTGGCTAACAATCAGTTGCGGGTGTCGGAATCTGAACTGAAAGTTTTGCAAAGTCGAGCCGATGAATTGGCGCAAGCTTTGAGCAAGTTGGCGGCAAATCCTTCTAGAGAAAGTTTAGCAACTGCTAAAAGATTGTTGGGGAGTTTTCAATCTCAATTTCAATCTTCGATGCGCTTGCATTCTGCCGAAAATAGCTATCAAGTGCAAACTTGGCAAAATCGTTTGGAGAGTTTGGATATGCTTTTACGTTACGGCGAAAGGATGGAGTTGAATCGCAGGTAAATACAGATTTTTCGGGTGTGTGCTGCTGTGGATAGTGCGATCGTGCTAACATTTGGGCGATCGTACTCTAATTAAGTTAGTCCGCGCTCCACGGGTAATCCTCACCTTGGTTTTTTCACAGCAATACTTCGTTCGATCCCGCAGATGCAGTAGAAAACCCGGTGTTTGAGCCAAGCAGAAACCCGCTGTCTTGGGTCGGAGTGCGATCGCGAACTTTAAGTTTGTAAGTAGGTCATCGCAACACAACGATAGTATCTTATCAGGGAGGGTTGAGTTAAGATCCGCGATCGAAGCGAGTAGATGAGTCCTCTCACCCGCCCGAACCATGTCATGTTTATTTGCACCTACTTAGTAAGGGCGGAAGTCCTCAAAACTCTTAAAGGTCGAGCTCAAACAATTTGATAGTGAGTGATTAACCGGATTTGATATTACTCGCTCGTCTCTCGCTCCAAGAGTTTAACATCTACTAATTTCAACGGCCAATTTAAATTACTTTTACGATGAATATGTTTCCTAAACCCCTCAATCGTTTGGCTACAAAAATTATCGGCAAAGTTCCTTTACAAACGGTGCTCGTGATTCCTTTTTTAGTGCAAATTGTCGGCACGGTTGGAGTTGTAGGTTGGCTATCTTTCCAAAACGGTCAGCGGGCAGTCAACGATGTTGCCGCTCAGTTGCGAGAAGAAATTAGCGATCGCATCAAAGACCGCATGGAACATTATATGTCTATTCCCCACATTGTCAATCACCTGAACGTTCAAGGCATAAAACTGGGGCAGTTGAACCTAGAGGACAAGCAAAAACTCGAACATCATTTCCTCGAACAAATTCAATATTTTGATTCTATCAGCATCATTTACACAGGCAAAGAAAATGGAGAACACTCTGGAGCAATCCGCACTAAAGATGGGATTTTGATATCGGCTGCTGACCGCTCTACTGGCAATAAATTAGCTCGATATACTGCGGACTCACAGGGAAACCGCGTTCAATTAGTGCAAATTTCCCCCACTATTTACGACCCGCGAACTCGCCCTTGGTACATAGCTGCGGCTGCGGGCAAAAAACCTATTTGGACTCCAATTTATACAGATTTTTTGACTAGGGAACTGGCAATTACTGCTGCTTTGCCTATCTACGACAACGCTGGCAAATTGTTAGGAGTAGCTGGCAGCGATGTGCTGTTTTCCCGCATCAAAGAATTTCTGGTTAGCCTCAAAATTGGCAAATCAGGACAAACTTTTGTGATGGAGCGATCGGGGATGTTAATTGCTACTTCAACGTCGAGTCCAGAATTCGTGGTGGAAGGTAAAGAAACCAGACGCATTAAAGCTTCAGAAAGCGAGAATCCGGTAATTCGCCAAACTGCACAACATTTAGAGAAATCCTACGATAGCTTAGCTAAAATTAATAATTCTCAACAACTTACTTTTGATGTTGATGGCCAGCGAAATTTTATTCAGGTAGCTCCTTTTAAAGACGAGCGAGGGTTGGATTGGCTGATTGTAGTAGTTGTACCAGAGTCGGACTTTATGGAGCAAATTAACCTCAACACGCGCACGACTTTTTTACTGTCGCTTGCAGCATTGATGGGGGCGACAATTCTGGGGATTCTTACTGCTAAATGGGTAGTTCAGCCGATTTTAAGATTGAATGCGGCGGCGAAAGCTTTGGCGCGGAATGAATGGGATACAAAGCTGACTCTGAATCGCGAAGATGAACTCGGAGAACTTGCCACTGCTTTTAACAGCATGGCCGAGCAATTGCAGCATTCATTTACTTCTCTGTCGGAAAGCGAAAACCGAGTAAAACAATTTTTCAATGCAGTACCGCTAGGGATTTTTATTGTAGATCCCAACGGTCAACCTCACTACATTAATCCTGCTGGAGAGCAACTTTTATCTCAAGGAATTGTACCCGCAGATTCCGAAAGTTTACGTCAATCCTACCGAGTTTATTTAGCTGGTACTCAGGAAATTTACCCGGCGGAACGCGACCCAATTTTAAATGCTTTGCAGGGTAAAAGTGTAACTGTTGATGACATTGAAATCTCCTCTACTGACAAAACTGTTCCCCTGCAAGTTTGGGGAACTCCTATTTATGACGCTCAAGGAAATATTATCTACGGGATGTGCGCTTTTCAAGATATTACAGAACGCAAACTAGCGGAGAAATTATTAAAGGAATACAACGACAATTTAGCAGTGCAAGTTGCAGAACGTACCGCCGATCTTGCCAAGGCTAAAGAAAAGTTTTCTAAAGCTTTTCGTTTAAGTCCTAATGCGATTACCCTGACTAGAATTAGCGATGGCCGCCACATAGAAGCCAATGAGAGCTTTTGTCGGATGATGGGGTACAGTCACGAAGAAATTATTGGAAAAACAGCGGTTGAGCTTAATTTTTGGGCGAGTTTGGGAGAGCGCGATCGCATGATTCAAATGTTAAAAAATAAGACGGCTATTCACAATTATGAGCTGAGGTTTCGCAATAAAAATGGTACAGAAAGAACGGCACTGCTGTCGATAGAAACCATCGATATTGACGGAGAAGCTTGTTTTTTGTCGATTTCTAGCGATATTACCGAGCGCCAAAAAGCAGAAACTGCCCTCCGGGAAGCAGAAGAAAAGTACCGCAACATTTATGAAAATGCTTTGAATGGAATTTTTCAAACTGCTATTGACGGGAAATATATCAGCGCTAACCCCGCTTTAGCTAACATCTACGGTTACGACTCGCCTGCCGATTTAATAGCAGCACAGCCGAATTTCCATAACCAGCTTTACGTGAACCCCAACCGCCGCGAAGAATTTGCAGCGCTGATGAACGAGTACGGGATACTATCAAACTTTGAATCGGAAATTTACCGCAAAGATGGCAGCATAATCTGGATTTCGGAAAATTGTCGCGCTGCCTGCGATGAAGCAGGAAATCTACTTTACTACGAAGGTTTTATTAAAGACATTACTGATAACAAACAAGCGGAAATCAAACTGCAGCAGGCGAAAGAAGCGGCCGAAGCAGCAAACAAAGCGAAGAGTACGTTTCTCGCCAATATGAGCCACGAATTGCGATCGCCCCTGAACGCGGTCATCGGCTTTGCTCAAGTCATGATCCGCAGTAAAACTCTGTCTCCTGAAAATCAAGAAGATGTTGCAATTATTTTGCGGAGTGGAGAACATTTACTGGCTTTAATTAACCAAGTTTTAGACTTGTCAAAAATCGAAGCGGGACGCACGACGATTAATGAAAAAAGCTTCAATTTGTACCAACTAATCGACGATTTAGAAGATATGTTTGCTCTAAAAGCTGAGCAAAAATGTTTGCAATTAATCTTCGACAGGGACGCAGAAGTTCCCCATTACATTTGTACTGATGAAGTTAAATTGCGGCAAGTATTAATTAATTTGCTCAATAATGCAATTAAATTTACTTCAGAAGGGGGAGTGTCGATGCAAGTCAAAGGAGGAAAACGGAATATACATAAAAACAGCACTGACCAATTGCCCGGCCGCTACTGGCTGCATTTTGAAGTTCAAGATACTGGTGCAGGCATTGCTGCTGAGGAAGTCCATCAGTTGTTTGAAGCATTCGTGCAGACTAAAACAGGTAAAGATTCTCAGGAAGGAACTGGTTTAGGTTTAGCTATTAGCCGCCAGTTCGTGCAATTAATGGGAGGTGAAATTACTGTTAGCAGCGAGCTCGGAAAGGGTGCAGTATTTCAGTTTGACATCCAAGTTCATCTGGTTGAAGCTAGTGATATTGAAAGCAAAAAAACTCAACGTCGAGTTGTTGCCCTGGAACCGAATCAGCCGAGTTATCGCTTGCTAATTGTGGACGACAAACCTTTGAACCGCCAACTGTTAGTAAAACTTCTCAGTCCCCTCGGATTTGAGTTGAGAGAAGCGAATAACGGTAAAGAAGCGGTTGATATTTTTAGGGAATGGGAACCGCATCTGATTTGGATGGACATGAGAATGCCTGTGATGGACGGCTATGAGGCAACGAAACAGATTAAAACTACAACTGGCGGGCAAGCAACGGCGATTGTGGCCCTAACTGCTAGCGTTTTGGAGGAAGAACGGGCGGTGATTCTTTCGGCGGGTTGCGATGATTTTATGCGGAAACCGTTCCGAGAGGAGGATATCTTTGTGGCAATGGGAAAACATTTAGGAGTACGCTATATTTATGAAGATCCAACCGCAGTAAGTGCAGCAGGTGTAGAGGAGTCAAGTCAGGAGGTGCTCACACCGGAGGCTTTCGCCTCTCTGTCTCCAGACTGGAGGGCCCAATTGAAGCAAAGTATTTTGAGTGTGGAGATGGAGGCGATCGCAACTTCGATCGCACAAATCGGCACTGTCCATCCCTCTCTTGCGGGCAAGCTTCAAGATTGCATTAATAATTTTGAATATGACAGAATTTTGGACATAATCGAGCTCAGCGAGAAACAGTAAATACCCGATGACTTCAACTTTACCTAAAACCAATCGAGCTAATATTTTAGTAGTGGACGATACGCCAGAAAACCTGCGGCTGCTGGCAGGAATTTTGAGCGAAAAAGGCTATCAAGTTCGCCCCGTACCCAATGGCAAGCTAGCATTGTCTGCGGCTCAAAAAATACCCCCGGATCTAGTGCTGCTGGATATTATGATGCCGGAAATGGACGGCTATCAAGTTTGTCAGCAACTCAAAGCTTCTGAAATTACCCAAGACATTCCTGTAATTTTTATTAGTGCGATCAATGACGTGCTGGATAAAGTTAAAGCTTTTGCAGTTGGCGGAGTTGACTTTATTACTAAACCGTTTCAGGTTGAAGAAGTTTTAGCCCGGATAGAAACTCATTTAAAAATTTGTTCGCTGCAACAAACTTTGCAAGAAAAAAATCAAGATTTAGCAACGGCCCTGCACCAACTGCAAGCAACCCAAGAGCATTTGATTCAATCGGAAAAAATGGCAGCCCTGGGACAACTGATTGCCGGGATTGCCCACGAAATCAATACCCCCCTGGGCATTATAGGTTCCTCTATTAATAATATAGCTAATTTTTCTGACGAGTTTTTAGAAAAATTTCCTGAAATTTATCAACAACTTTCGGACGAAAGCAAAGCTTATTTTTTAGCTTTACTGTACAGAGCAACCCATCAAGAAATTTTATTCACAAGTCGAGAAAAACGCAAATTTAAGCAGCAGTTGACGGGAGATTTGATGGCAGAATCTGTTAAAAATTCGGAGGAAATTGCGGATACTTTAGTTGACATGGAAATCTACGAAAACATAGAAGACTTATTGCCGCTTTTTAAATCGCCGGATTGGGAAGTAGTTTTAAACAGTGCTTACCAGTTTGCGAGCTTTAAAAAAAGTATTAGCCTGATCCAAAGAGCGACAGCGAAGTCGGGGAAAGTAGTATTTGCCTTAAAAACCTACGCTCATTTTGATAGCCAACCCGAAAAAGTCCAGGCGAACTTGCACGAGGGCATTGAAACGGTGTTAACCCTTTATCAAAATCAACTGAAACACGGTATAGAAGTAGTGAAAAATTATGGAGATTTACCCCAAATTATGTGCTATCCCGATGACTTAAATCAAGTTTGGACGAATCTGGTTCATAATGCCCTGCAAGCAATGGATTATAAAGGTATTTTGACGATTGAAACTCAGCAGCAAGAGGCAAATATTTTCCTCAAGTTTACTGATAACGGCAAAGGTATTCCCTCAGAAGTTATTCCCAAAATTTTTCAGCCTTTTTTTACGACTAAATCGGCGGGCGAAGGTAGCGGTTTGGGATTGGATATTGTGAGAAAAATTGTGGAAAAACACCAAGGCACAATTGCTGTAGATTCTGTACCGGGCCAGACAACTTTTACAGTCTCGCTGCCAATTTATTAAACAAAACTTACCTGTAGGGGCTGATTTTCGGTGACACTCGTGAGTGTCTCGCTGACAAATACAAAATTTATTACAAGAAACCGGGTTTATCTTCTGAAGTCCTATTAAAATAAGATAGGGGACAGATATCCTGCATCCTTGCCCGAAATCAATAACGTAAAAGGAAGTCATATCAATTCCGGTAACACTCATAGAGGATGGGGAGTGGGGGAATGTGGAATTGCGCCACCTTGACTTTATGATTCCCATCCAACCGGAAACGAGATTGTGTCGGTAAACATACTAACATTTAAGCAGAGAGGAAAAGATGAATAAGCCTGTAATTCTTTGCGTAGACGATGAACCAGATATCTTGAATACTCTCAAGATGCAGCTAAAAAATGAATTTAAAAATGATTACATTTATGAATTAGCTGAAAGTGGTGATGAAGCTTTAGATTTACTTGAGGATTTTCCCGAAGAAGCTCAGGTGATTGTGGTTGTTTCGGATTGGCAGATGCCGGGAATTAAAGGTGACGAATTTTTAATTAAACTTCACCAAAAATATCCTAAAATTATTAAGGTGATGTTGACGGGCCAAGCGGATGCAGCGGCAGTTCAGCGGGCAGTAGAAGAAGCAGATTTATACTGTTGTTTGTACAAACCCTGGGAAAGCAAAGAGTTAATAGACACTATAAAATCTGGGCTGGCTAAGTTATGAAAAAACCTGTGATTGTTTGTATTGATGATGAACCTGACGTTTTGAACAGTTTAAAGATTGAACTGAAAAAGGCGATCGGCGATCGGTGTATTATTGAAACCGCTGAAGGGGGGGCTGATGCTTTAGACTTGCTGGCCGATTTGCAGGCAGATGAATACGAGGTTGCTTTGGTGCTTTCCGATTATATCATGCCGGATATTAAAGGGGATGAACTGCTCAGAAGAATTCACGAAAGCTCGCCGGAAACCCTGACCATTATGCTAACGGGGCAAGCAGATTTGGAAGCTCTGAGCAATGCTATCAAGTATGCTAAATTGTACCGTTATATTCCTAAACCTTGGAAAAATGAAGACTTAAAATTAACTGTAGTTGAAGCAATTCACAGTTACTTGCAAGACCAAAAGTTAACAGATGAAATTCATAAGCGGCAAGAAGTAAATGAGGAGTTAAAGCTAGCAAATGCGGCGCTGTCTGCGAGTGAAAGCCGCCTGAGTCAATTTTTAGAAGCTTTGCCAGTGGGGGTATCTGTTTATCATCCCGACGGCTCGATCGCCTATTTCAACCAGGCAGCGCGGGATTTGCTGGGTGCAGACACTATCCCGGAAAGCACTGCGGAACAATTAGCTGCCACTTATCAACTTTATGTTGCCAATACTGATGAGCTTTACCCGCCGCATAATCTGCCAATCTTGCGTGCACTGAAAGGAGAATTTGTCAAGGTTGACGATGTAGAAATCCGTCAAGATAGCAAAAGAATTGCGATCGAGATCAATACCACGCCGATTTTTGACGCTAGCGGAAATATTGTTTATGCGATCGCAGCTTTTCAAGATATTAGCGATCGCAAACAAGCCGAAAAAATACTAGCAGATTACCACCACACCTTAGAAGCCCAAATTGACGAACGCACAGAACAACTGCAACAAGCCGCCTTAGCTGCTGAAGCAGCAAACAAAGCTAAAAGCACGTTTCTTGCCAATATGAGCCACGAGTTACGCACCCCTCTCAATTCTATACTCGGCTTTGCACAAATCATGGAACCCAGCCCGGATCTTACTGTCGAAAACCGAGAAAATATGAGAATTATTCGGCGTAGTGGCGAACACTTGCTGACGTTGATCAATGAAGTATTAGACTTGTCAAAAATCGAAGCGGGACGGATGACGATCAACCCAAAAAACTTCGACCTCTACCGCTTGCTTGACGATTTGCAAGATATGTTTCAACTGCGGGTAAACAATCAAGAATTGCAGTTGCGTTTCCAGCGCTATGCTGACGTTCCTCAGTACGTGCGAACCGATGATATTAAACTGCGGCAAGTGCTGATTAATCTTCTGAGTAATGCGATTAAGTTTACGCCAACAGGCGAAATCACCTTAAGAGTTATAAAGTTAGAAAGATCGGGATTTCTGGATTTATTGGATAGTCCCACAGCTTGCTTTGATACCACAAGAAGTATTCGGGATTTTTCGAGAACTAGCAGTGATGTTGCCAAGGTTGAATGGAGGGAGGAGGCTGAGGATTCAACTGTGCCAGATTTTTTCCTTCTATTTGAAATTGAAGATACAGGAGTTGGCATTGCTCCCGAAGAGTTGGGCAATATTTTTAATGCTTTTGTGCAAACAGCTTCCGGTCAAAAAATTCAGAAAGGCACGGGTTTAGGATTGAAGATCAGCCGTCAATTTGTCCGCCTGATGGGAGGAGAAATTGTCGTAGAAAGTCAACTAGAACTCGGCACCACTTTTAAATTTGAAATTCCAGTCGGTGCGGTTTATGCTGCTGAGCTTCCAGATCCGCAACTGAACCGCGAAGTTACTGGGTTGGAACCCAATCAACCGTGCTACCGGATTTTAATTGTGGACGATCGCGAAGACAACCGCCAACTTTTAGTCAAAATGCTTTCTCCTTTAGGTTTCGGGCTGCAACAAGCCACCAACGGCCAGGAAGCAATAGAAATGTGGGAAAATTGGCATCCGCACTTAATTTTGATGGATGTGCGAATGCCAGTGATGGACGGCTACGAAGCTACTAAACAAATTAAGGCTAGAATCAAGCAGAGAGAGCAAGAGCAGCAAGGAAACGGGGAAATGAATATTTCCCATCCCGACTCCCCGATTCCGAAGATTATTGCTTTGACAGCTAGTACAATTGAAGGGAGGCAAGCGTTTGCTTTATTGGTCGGGTGCGACGATTTTATTAGCAAACCTTTCCGCAAAACAGATATATTTGATACCCTCACCAAACATTTGGGGGTGAAGTATCTCTACTCTAACTCAACCGACTCGATCTCAATAGGCGATCGAAATAATTTATCTGCCTCGCTCCCTAATGCTGCGCTTGCTTATTTACCTACACTGCCTGCAGAATGGATAGACAACATGAAGCAGGTAATCCTCAGTGCGGATTTTGACTTAATTGTCAGGACAATCGACGAAATAAGGGAGCCTCATCCTGAATTGGCGGAAATCCTCCAGGGTCACCTCCATAATTTTGATTACCAGAAAATTCTCAATTTAATTGCCGAGGCGGAGGCATCAGATAATGCAGATGAAGGCGGAACAAACTGAAAACTATCAAGCCGATATTTTAGTAGTTGACGATACGCCAGATAATCTGCGTTTGTTGATTAGAATTTTGCAAAAAAATGGCTATAAAGTTCGACCTGTTACTAATGGTTTTTCCGCGTTAGATGCGATTCAATCTAGTGCACCCGATTTAATTTTACTCGATATTATGATGCCGGATATTGACGGCTACGAACTCTGTCAACAACTGAAATCCGAACCGCACTTGAGGGAAATTCCCATCATTTTTCTCAGTGCGTTAGAAGAAGGAATAAATAAGGCAAAAGCTTTTGAAGTGGGCGGAGCAGATTATATCACAAAACCTTTTCAGGTGAAAGAAGTCTTGGCGCGAGTGAGCAATCAACTTACTGTGCGTTCATTGCAAATGCAATTGCAAGAAAAAAATCAAAAATTGACCGATCAAAATATCCAGTTGCACCAGGAAATCGCTGAACGCCACCAGGTAGAAATGGAAACAAGATTGCTGCTGCAGGCCACTCAAGCTATTAGCAAATCTGAGGATTTTGAGTCGGCTATAGATGTGATTTTAGGTTTAATTTGCAAAACTATTGAATGGAATCTGGGCGAAGCTTGGATTCCTTGCAGTGAGGGATTTTTAAAATGCGCTACAGGTAGGTACGTCAGTGACTTGAGTTTTGCCCAATTCCAACAAACAAGTTGGGAGTTGAGTTTTGCTCCCGGTGTGGGACTCCCGGGTAGGATTTGGCAGTCGCAGCAGCCTGAATGGATCGAGGATGTTTCTACTGCAGCGGAAAAAGTTTTTTTACGAGCGGAAATTGCGCTGAGTGTGGGATTGAAAGCGGCTTTTGGGGTGCCTATTGTGGCGGAAAACCAAGTGTTAGCTATTTTGATTTTTTATCGCGAAAAAGTTCTGAAATGTCAGCCGCGTTTGTTGGAATTAGTGAGCGCGGTTGCTACGCAGCTCGGTTCGCTTATTCAGCGCAAACAAGCTGAGGCCGCCCTGAAATTGCAGCAAGAGCAAACAGAGAAATTGCTGCTGAATATTTTACCGAAACCTATTGCAGAACGCTTGCAAAAAGAGCAAAAGTTGATAGCGGATCATTTTGATGAAGTGAGCGTCTTGTTTGCTGATTTGGTGGGTTTTACAGAGTTTTCGGCTCACCAAAGTCCGACGCAGTTGGTAGAAATTTTGAACGGGATTTTCTCGGAGTTCGATAGGTTGTCTGAATTGCACGGGTTGGAAAAGATTAAGACGATTGGGGATGCTTACATGGTGGTTGGGGGTTTGCCGACGCCGCGGGAGGATCACTCCTCGGCGATCGCACTTTTAGCTTTGGAGATGCAGGCAGCTTTGAGGAGGTTTAATGCCAAAATGGGAGAAAATTTTCAATTGCGACTCGGAATTCACAGCGGGTCGGTGGTGGCGGGAATTATTGGGATTAGTAAATTTAGCTATGATTTGTGGGGGGATACTGTTAATGTTGCTTCACGCATGGAGTCGAACGGATTGCCTGGTAAAATTCAAGTGACGGCGGCGACTTACGAGCGTTTGAAAGAGCAGTTTGTTTTGGAAGAACGGGGTCATATCCCGATTAAAGGTAAAGGAAGAATGCTGACTTACTGGTTAATTGAAGAAAAAAGTAAATCTTTGTGATTTTTAGATGTCAATTTCAATTAATATTAAAATTAGATTTAATTTGCACTTTCAGGAGGGCTAATCCTTTGCAAACAGTTGAAACAAAATCGCCGACAGCATTGAAAAAAGTCCTGGTTATTTTAATATCACTGCTAGCAGTAGCGGTACTGTCGATCGCTACTTTTATCGCTATACCCGGAGAAAAAACCATGTTTGCTGGAAAAAGACCTGCCAATATCGGGATTGTGTCAGGAAAACTCGCAGCGTGTCCGAGTTCCCCCAACTGCGTCAGCAGCTTCAGTCAAGATGCCGAACACAAAATTGAGCCTTTGGCATACACTTCCTCCCAGAGTGAAGCGATGGCAAAGCTCAAAGGGGCGATCGACTCCTATGGAAAAACTAAAATTATCACGGCAACTGATAATTACCTCTATGCGGAGTTCACCAGTGCTTTGATGGGGTTTGTGGATGACGTTGAATTTTTGGTAAATGATGAAGCAAAAGTGATCCACGTGCGATCGGCTTCGCGTCTGGGAGAGTCAGATTTGGGAGTTAACCGCAGTCGGATAGAAGCTATCAGAACTCAATTCAATCAACTCTGAACATAAAATTTCTAGCTTTCCCGAAGCCCCTCTCCTACACGGCTGTTTCATTATCCGTAGGGGCAAACCCCCCGTGGTTGCCCCGATATTTGAAACACCGATTCCCCACGTCCGTGGAGGGGGTAGGCACGGGGGCGCTACCCCTACAAAACCATGATTTCCCCACGTCCGTGGAGGGGGTAGGCACGGGGGCGCTACCCCTACAAAACCATGATTTCCCCACGTCCGTGGAGGG